>CAIWVZ010000290.1 GCA_903916245.1 uncultured Planctomycetota bacterium
CGCGTAGCGCATCGCCGTGGTCAATCCCGCGAGGACGACATGTTCCTTCGGGTAGTAGCGATCGACGAGGAGTTCGTAGCCCTCGAGGACCACTTCGGGGAGCATGTCCCCGGCTTTCTTCCAGCCGATCAGCGGATGGATCAAAAGTCCGTCGGTGATTTCGAGCGCGATTTTCTGCAGGCGTTCATGGGCGCGGTGGCCGAGATTGCGGGTTTGGAACCCCGTCACCGTCTTCCAACCGCGGCGCGCGAACTCCGCACGCGTTTCACGCGGTTCGATGTCGAACCGAACGGGAATGAGGGATTCGGAGCGTCGAACCAGTTGAATCGAACCGGCGAGTGCGTGGGTCCCGCGGGACAGCCAACGATCGACTCCGGGATGCTTGCGGTCGGTCGTACGCCACACTTCTTCCGCGATCCGCAGGAGATCGAGAGGGAAGACCTCGGTGACGGCGAGGATCGCGCAGGGTGCGTCTTCTTCTTCGTTCCAAAGAAGAACTTCGTGCCCGACGACGACGGATTCCGCGGTCGCGCGGTCGACTTGGAGGACGATGGGAATCGCCCACGGCCGACCGTCGGTCAGACGACCGTGCTTCGAGACGCAGGCCGTGTCCTTCGAACCCAAGAATCCGGTGAGTGGTGAAAAGGTGCCGTTCGCCAATTTCTCGGCGTCGAGGACAACCGTGCGATCGACCGGGATCTTTCGCAGCGAGGCGGCACGTCCGAGCGCCTCCCCGAGCGCGGCGTCGCGCAGGCGGAGGTCGACCAACGGTGTGTCGGAACCCGTGATCGCGTTCATGAACGGTGGTTCGTGGCTTTGGGGTTGCGACGGGCGAGGATCTTCGGATAGACCTTTTCCCGAGAATGCTCGAGGTCCGCGAGGCCGTCGTTGTCCGCCCACGGGCGCCCTTCCGTGTAGCACGGAACGAGCGGAGCCCCGCGGCGCGCCAACCCTTCCAACGCCTCGGCGAGGAACGCCATGAGGCTTCCGGCTTTCACGAGGCGATCCATTTCGTTCATCAGAGCCGCGGCCCCGGCATCGGACACCTTCATGAGTCCGATGAACTCGCCGCCGCCGTCCTTCGGTTCGATTTCCTTGTTGACCGCCACGACGCGTCCGTCGCGGATGACCACCTTCTCGTCTTCCGGCGTCATGTCCGACTGCGCGTCGACGGCGAGGACGAGATCGCCGGGCGTCGTCAGTACGTCGGTCAGAATGGTCGAGTCGAAGATGATGTCTCCGTAGAGGATGATCGTGTTGCCGGAGAGCTTCGAGAGCCACGTGGACACCATCATGTTCGACGTCGTGTACCACGGGTTGTAGACGAACGACCCTTTGAAGCCTTCAAGCCTGAGGTACGCCTCGATCTGGGCGTGGTTGTGACCGGTGACGACCGTCACGTCGGCGTCTCGGATGCCGTTGCGTCGAAGGTTTTCGATCTGATGCGCGATGATCGTCGTGCCGCCGACGTCGAGCATGCACTTGTGCTTGTGCGACGTGAGCGACCCGAAGCCGTTGGAATTGCCGGCCGCCAAAATGACCACCTTGTGACGGGCTTCGCGACGTTCCTCCACGGTTCGCGCGATACGCCGCATCGTAGCGATGCAGTCGTAGGGGTATTTTCCGACCGCCGTCTCTTCGGAGAGCATCAGGACGTCGGCCCCGTCGAGAACGGTATTGGCGATGTCCGACACTTCCGCCATGAAGGGGATGGGCTTTTCGAGCATCGACGTCATGAACTGCGATGCGACGATGACGGGGACGCCCATCTTGCGCGCTTCGATGATGACGGTCTTCGCGACGAGCGGCACGTTCTCGCGTCCGATCTCCGCCTCGAGATCGCCGCGATCGATCATGATCATGTCGGCATGGTCCAAGATGAGCTGCAGGTCTTCGACCGCTTCCGCGGTTTCGACCTTGGCGACCGTGCGGACTTTCGAGCCGACGAGCTGCGCCTTGATGCGCTTCACGTGTTCCGCCGAGCGCACGAATGAAAGCCCGACGAAATCGACGCCGAGGTCGAGGGCGAGATTCATGAGGCTGATGTCGCGTTCGAAGTCGAACGGGATCGCGTCGTGAATGCCCCGAATATTCATGCCCTTGCGGTTGCGGAGCAGCCCTCCGACGAGCACCTTCGTGTGGATGTCGGTGCCCTGAACACCGAGGACTTCCAATTGGATCGCACCGTCGGCCGCCGAAATACGGTCGCCTGCGCGCACGCGGGTGTAGAGGGGACGGTAGGTCACCTTGTCGCAGGGGATGACGAACGTCGCACCTTCGACGAGGTCGATCGGTTCCTTGATGTTGTCCGTGCGGATCTTGTTGCCGGGCAAGTCGAGGAGGATTTCGACACCCTCGGGAAGATGGTGTCGCAAGAAGGCGACCATCGCCCGTACGTCCTCGATGGATCCATGCGACCCGTTGACCCGTGCGATGTTCATCCCGCATTCCGCGAGGCGAACCAACGCTTCGCGCGTCAGGGTGGCGGGGCCGATCGTGCAGATGAACCGGGTGGGGGACGGGGTGGTCACGGTTGGGGTCCGGGGGGGCTTGCGTCGATGGAAGCCTAGGCGCACTAACGACCTAGGCCCGCTCACCGTGTAGTTTATGCGATGATTCGGGGGCGGGAGTCCGGTGCTTTCAACTTTCGTCTTTTTTCCCATCCTGCCGATCCCGTAAAGAGATGATCACCGAGACGATTTCACCCGCCGTCGCGACGCTCCGCGAGCCGCAAGGCTTCGATCTCGCCGCATTCTCGGTGCTGAACGCTTGGTGGTCCGATCGCAACGCTTTCATTTGGCGGTGGTTCGACGACCCGCTCCCATTGGTGCTCGCGGCGATCGCTTTCGCCGTCGGCGGTCGCCTCGCGTTGCGTGCGCCCGATGTTGTACGGCGTCGCGCGGGTTTCGGGCTCCTGTTCGGATACGTGGCGACGACCATCGTCGTCGACATCCTGAAAGACGCGTTCGCACGGCCGCGACCACTTCTCGACGCGTCCGTCGCGGCGCTTTATCCGACGCCCGAAGGACTCGCGGATTTCCGTTCGTTTCCCTCCGGACACGTGGCAGGCGCCACCGCCGTGGTTTTCGGCTTGTGGGTGTTGTTCGGAACGTCGCGGTGGCGTTGGCTGTTGTTGCCGATCCCGGTGGTGATGGCCGTATCGCGCGTCGTACTTCGTGCGCACTGGCCCACCGACACGCTCGGCGGAATCGCGGTGGGGGTCTTTGTCCCCGCCGTCGTGCTCATGGCGTTCGATCGCTTCCGCGTCGACCGACTTCTCGTGAGTTGGACGCCGTTGCGTTGTGCCGTGGGTGCGTTGGCGACGCTCAGCCTGATCGGTGTCTTTTCCGATCCACCGGTCGCCTGGGACCCCGTGACCGGAGCCGTCATCGAAGGCGTGCGCTCGGCGCCACGGACCTTGCGCCTTCTGTTCGAACCTTGGGCCGGGCCGCTGCTCACGCTGTCCCACCATTCGGTGATGGGAGGTCTCGCGCCGCCGCTCTTCGCGCTCGTGGGATTCGCCGCGGGGGCCGTCGCGGTGTGTCGCTTCGGACTTGGCATGGGAATTTGGGGGATCTTGGCCACCCTCGCCGTGTCCGTCGTGATCGGCGCGGCGCTCGTGGCTTTCCACTTGATCCCCAACGATCGGGTGACGGGCCCGGCGGGTGGGGTCTTGGTGGATTTCCATCTCCACGGCGGCGATCCGATCGACGGCCTTGTCTCTCCCGAACGCTTGGCGCGGCGTCAGGCGGAGCGGGGCGTCCGTTGGGCGACGCTGTCGTGGCACGACAACGTCGCGGTTTGGGATCGTGAAACGGGCTCGTCATCGACTGGATCACCGAACACGACCGCGCTGGTCGCCGCCGAATGGAGCGGGGGATCCCATCCGAGTATTCCGGCGCCGCACATGCTCCTGATCGGGTCCGTCGCCGCGGTCGAAGCGGGACTCAAACACTCCGACCCGCTCGCGGCCGTACGCGCCGCGAAGGCCGCCGGGGCCTACGTCATCGTCGCCCACGCATGGCGCGGCGGGGCGTTCACGATGCCGACCGTCGAGGAGTGGGTCGCGGCCGGCGCCGACGGATTCGAGGTCGGAAATCGCGGCCCGGAGATCACCGAGAGCGGCAAGGCGGCCCTCGCCGCGTTCGACGCGGCGGTCGCGGCCTCCGGAAAGACGCGATGGTCGTTCAGCGACGACCACGGTATCCCGCCGTCGAGTGCGTGCGTCACGTGGGTGCGCGGCCTTCCGACTTCGCCCGGCGACGCGGCGAACGCCGTCGCCTCCCTCGCCGCGCTGAAACCTACCGACGTGGTCCCGATGCAGCTGGTCGCCGCGCCGAGCACGACGCCCATCGCGCACGTACTGATGCCCGTCCGCTACCTGTTCGCGATGCGACCCGCGTCGCGCCTCGCGCTGACCGCGTGGATGTTTCTCCTCGCGATCTTGTGCGCGCGGCGCACGAACTGATCAGCGGAAGGACTTCACCTTTTCGGGGTCCGACTCGAACGCGAGTTCGAGCGTCATGCGCGCATCCTTCGCTTCCTTCACGAGGAAGGTGAGGATGACGGTGACCTTCTTGCCGTCCGGCGAAACGGAGACCTTGTTCTTCTCCGTCGACTTGGCGACGAGGGTCATGCGCGCCGACGGCGGTTGAACGACCGCCGCATCGCCGCACTTCTTCAGGATGACGCCGTCCGGCCAAGGATTCGCATCCCGGCCGCGCAACTTCGTGTCGGCCGAATTCCACATGACGAGGTAGGCACCCGCGGGGAGCCCCTTCAGGTCGACGTCGGTCTGGAAGTAGCCGAGGAGCACGGGCTCCTTGTGTTCACGGGCGAAGTCGCGAACGCGCTGATCGGAATTGAATTCCTTCGTCCCGCGCGAGATGCAACCGAGGAGAAGCGCACGCGAGGGCGCGTTCTTCGCCGGGTTCCACCCGCCGGCGACGAGCACCGCGGAACGATCGACGTCGTTCACGTTGAGGGTGGGGACGCGGGCGCCGGCCTCGTCCTTCAAGACCTTGCCGGCGTCGACCAACGCGGTTTGCGTACGCGGCGCGGCGAGCACGCGCGCGCCGAAGTCCTTCGCACGGTTCTTCGACACCGCGGTGCGGAAGCCGACGGTTTCCCAAGCGGTTTCTTCGGGGCGAAGCGCGAATCGCGACGTCGTGGCGCTGTAAATGTCGTTCAGCGTCGCGGAGCCGCCGCGGCACACGATGAAGTCGGGATCGTAGGGACGATCCGGGGAACCCTTCGGAGCCTTGTCCGACTTGAACCCCGGGTAGGCTTCGAACGGGCTGGACGTGATTTCGATCACGTTGCCGCTGAGATCGTTGAATCCGAGAGTCGACTTCGAATCCGGCCAGGAGCCGACCGGGGTGACCGTCTTGAACTTCTGTCGGAGCGGGGTGGAGTTCGCGAGCGACGTGTTCGAGATCGCCTTCGCGAGGTTGTACGTGTCGCCGTAGGGGAAGAAGTAGGACGCTTTATCGCCCGTCTTCTTCATGCGCGCGGCGGCTTCCCATTCGAATTCCGTCGGTAGACGGCGGAACGCCCATTCGCAGAAGGCGCGCGCATCTTCGTAGGTGATGAAGGCGACCGGAGCGTTTTCGAGGCTCGGGGGCGGAACGCGGTCGTCGGCCTTCACGCCGTCCTGTGCGCCCACCGGAGCGCCGTCGTCGTTGGGCATCGAACCGGAAGGCATGCCCGCGGGCTTTTCCTTCTTCGCCGCTTCGGGGGAAATCCAGTGCTTCGGGCCCTTGCGGCCCGTCTCGCGGCAGAACTCGTAGTACCAACGGTTGGTGACTTCGTTCTGATCGAGGAAGTACGCGTCGAGTTTGACCTTGTGCGAAGGGAAGCCGTAGGTGGTCTGCGGGAAGGTGTCCTTCTTCGCGTAGTCCATCAACTTCTTCATCTTCTCGACTTCGGCGAGCTCGAGACCGATGACGTGTTCGCCTTCCGGCACGAGGATCATGCCGGGGATGCCGCCCGCGGCCGCGACCTTTTCGGCTTCCGCCGCGTCGGCCTCCTGACGCTTCGCCGCATCGAGCGCCGTTTTCGCTTCCTTCAACTTTTTGCCGAACGTCTCGGCGAGAGCGGTGTCCCAGTTCTTGGCGAAGTCGGTGCCCGTGAACACCTCTTCGATCGCGTTCGAGAGGCACTCTTCGACCTTGAATGCGGTTCCGCCGTTGATCCCGTCGAGGACGTTGTCGATGAAGATGTCGCAGACGGGCGCGCTCGCGAGGTTGCGGCCCACGCGGTTTTCAAACGCGGTGCGCACGTCGTCCGCGAGCGCGGTTTCGGCCGAGGTCCGGGCGCGCTTGCCCCCCTGAGCCATCGCCTTCGCTTCCGCGACTTGGGTGCGGATGGTGTCCTTGTGCTTCAGGACGGCCGCGGCCGCGTCACCCGCCAGTTCCTTCTGGACGCTGGGGCGGATGAGATTGCCGAACTCGACCGAGCAGGCGGCCTTCTTCTTTTCGAGGCGGTCGGCTTCTTCGGCGACGCGCTTCTCGGCATCCGTCACTCCCTGATTCGAGTTGGAGTCGCCTTGGGCGAGAAGAGGGGCGGCGAGGGCGCAGGCAAGAACGGCCACCGGCATGAACCGGCGCAAGGACGCGATGGGCATTGGAGGACGCGGCTCCTAGTCTCTTTGGGCGGGAACGGAGGGTTTCCAAGTTTACGGCCCCGGCACGGTTTCGCCAAACCGCACCGGGGTGTTCCGGATCGCCCGTAAACCTAGAAGGTCGTTGTCGATGCGCCATTCGAAAGGCGCACCGTGCCGTCGCGATCGAGGGTGACCGCTTGGAAGGAAACGGTAATCCCCGCAAACGAAGGTCCGGCGGGTACCGCGAAGGACGTGGATGCGGTGCCGTTAAGGGCTCCGACCCCGCCGATCAGTTCGTAGAAGGGGGCCGTCAGCAACACGTTGTAGCCGCCGACGTTCAGCGGACCGGCGCCGGCCAAGGACGCCCACAGGGCCCAAGGACGCTCGCTCTCGCAGCGGCGCAGGCCGATGTTCAGGACGCCGCCCGTGGCAATGGTGGTCGGGACGTCGAGGGCGAGGGTGTAGCCCGGAATCTGCGCCATCACGTCGATCTGGGCGAGTCCCTGCATGGTGACGAAGGCGCGTGACCCGTCGGGCGAGAACACGACGTCGTTCGGCTTCGAGATACCGCCGTGGTCGAACACGCCGACGACCGTGAACGTGGCGAGGTCGACCCAGATCGTGTCCGAGCCGGAAACCGACGTCAGGGCGGCGATACGCTCCTCGGGGTCGACGGCCAACCCGTGGAGGTTGATTCCCGTCAACGTGTTGAGGCTCACCGAGCGCGTCACCGTTCCGTTCGGAAGGCACTCGTAGAAGGTCGGGTAGACCTCGCCGCCGATGGTGACGAGAATACGACCGTTCGAAAGCGCGTGGACTTCGGTGGCGAAGTGGTACTGGAACGGGAACGGGATCGACGACACGAGGTGTGCTTGCTGACTCGCGGGGTTGGTCACGTCGACCACGGAGAATCCGGCCCGCGACGTCGTGTAATTCGCGTCGTAGGTGGTGATCGGAACCAGAAGGTTCGGCCAAGCGAGCCACTCGGGCCGACCGCCGCAATCCTGCACGGTGAACGACTGAACGACCGTGTTGAAGTTCGGGCTCACGGGATCGGAATCGATCACGTCGATCGTGCCGCAGCCGCCCGCCGTCGTCACGTAGATGCGATTGCCGTCGGGAGACGCCACCATGCCGAACGGGAACACGGAAAAGAACACGCTGCCCCAACACGGCGTGAGGGTGATGGTCGCCACGGGAGCGAGTCCCGGCGTGAGGCAACTGATCGTTCCGGACGTCGAGTTGCTCACGTACACGTGGCGCGCCTGTCCGGTCGCGTCCTTCACGACGCAAGCGTCTTCGGGGAAAAGTTCCGTTTGGCCGACGGCGAGCTGCGCCCCGGTCCACAGATCGACCTTGACGACGTTGTCGTTGTTGCTTGCGGCGAAGTTCGAGAACGTGGGCACGCCGCAGAGCTGAACGTACGCGGACGTCCCCGAGGGATCGAGGGTGATGCCGAACGGGTGGTCCATCGACGACGGATCGTTGTCCGTCAAGGGAATGACACGTTCGAGCGATTGCGCGGAAAGGGAGAGCGTCGACAGGAGAACGACACTCGCGGAGACGACGAGGGAACGGAGGGGCATCGGAGACTCCCGGAGGCACGAAGCCGTCACGAAAGCGCCGAGGTCACGGACCGGAAAAGCCTCGCGCGGACGGCCGACGCACCGAGAGGATGCAACGGTTTTCCACCGCCCCCCTGACCTCGGGGGGGCGAGAAGCTCGTCGGCGGCGGGTAGCTCTGGCTTCGGATGGACGATTCTTGCGAACCGTCGTCCTTCACAGTGGCGGGACCGCGTCGGTATTGCACCGATCTTCCCCCCACGTCCCCTTTCGGGAACGCTGCCACGTCCAAACCCGGACGCGGCGCTCCGCAAACGGCCCGGGGAACACCCCGGGCTGCGCGGATTGTGGCGGGAATGCCGGGACGGCGCAAGTCGCCCTTCGATTTCGTCGCGGGGCGGGGTGCGTCCGGCGCGTCGTCGTGGAAAATGAACGGGTGAACACCGACGCCCCCAAAACCCCGTCGGACGGCGTTTCGCGTCGTTCCGCGGTGCCCTTTTCGCTCCTCGTCGGCGAAGAGGATGCGGGCGCACGGCTCGACGTTTTTCTTTCCGAGCGGTTTGCGGACCGATCGCGGACGTGGTTGAAGCGGCTCGTGAAGGAAGGGGACGTTCGGATCGGAGGCAAACCCGCCAAGCCCGCGACACGCCTCGATATCGGCGACGTGGTGACGGGTGCGCTCGAAGACCTCCCGGTTCCCGGAGTGATCGAGCCGCAGGATGTGCCTTTCCGTGTGATCCACCACGACGACGACCTCCTCGTCGTCGACAAGCCCGCGGGCATCGTCGTGCATCCCGGTGCGGGCGTTCGCGACGGGACGCTCGTCAACGGATTGGTGTACCGCGCGCTCGGTTATTCCGACGTCGGCGGCGTCGAACGCCCCGGCATCGTGCATCGTCTCGACCGCGATACGAGCGGCGTGATGGTCGTGGCACGGCACAATGCGGCGCACGCCGCACTCGCCCGGCAATTTCACGACCGTGAGACGTCGAAGACGTACGTTGCGATCGTGCTCGGAGAACTCCGATTCGACGAAGGCGTGGTGGACGGAGCGATCGGTCGCAGCCGACGCGATCCGTCGAAGATGGCCATCGTCGCGGGTGAAGAGGGCAAGCCCGCGTTGACCCGTTGGAAGGCGCTCGAACGATTCAACGGCTACACGTTGGTCGAGTGCTACCCGCGAACGGGGCGGACACACCAGATCCGCGTGCATCTCGCATCCATCGGGCATCCGCTGCTTTGCGATCCCGTCTACGGTCGCGGCGGCGACTTCCGTCGATCCGATGCGAATCTCTGTCGGCGGGACGACAAGGCGGATGCGGTGCTGCTCGAACGCCATGCGCTGCATGCGCGCGCGCTCGGTTTTCGGCATCCGACTTCCGGCGAAGCGGTGCGCTTCGAAGCGCCGCTCGCCTCCGATCTCGAGTTCGTCCTCGTCGCCCTGCGCACGGGGCGTCCCGTGCGCAGGTGAGGAGCGCCGTCAGTTGACGGTGAGTTGGAACGCCGCCGACAACGTGATGCCGCTCGGCGATTGAATGGCCGATTGGAACGTTCCGAGGATGCCGGAAGGCATCGACGGCATGGTGAACGACAGAGTGCGCGATCCGGTCGGCCCCGTTCCCGCGAGGCCGTCGAGGAACGTCGGCGACGAGAATCCGTCGAGAACGATGCCGACGTCGGCCAAGTTCCCGGGACCGAGCAATCCGATGTCGAGCGAGCCGACGCCGGGGACGACCCAATTGTTGCGCTGGAGCGGTCCGAGGAGCAGCAACGCGGGTGAACCGGCGACGCCGCCGAACGTGAACGAAAGGGTGCCGCCGACATTCACGTTCGAGAAGAACGGACCGTTGATCCCGGCGATGGCACCTTGGCTGTTGAGATTGAGTCCGCTGTTGACGTTCAGGAGCGCGAGTGCGCTGTTCGCCTGACCGACGTCCGGCGGGCCCGGAGGGGGAGGCGTCCCACCGGAAACGACGAGCGCGAAATCGACATCCACCGCGGAAGTCTCGAGATGGTTGTCCGCGTTCACTTCCGCCGCGGTCACTTCGATGGTCCAAACGCCGGTCGCGGGATTCGGCACGAAGACGTTTTCGACGACGTTGAGAAGATCCGCCGTGCCGCCGGGCACGGACGCGTTGCCCGCGACGAGCCCGTTGTTGCCCCAGTACACCGCACCGCCCGGAGCCGTCACCTTGAGGTCGAGGTTGTTGATGCGCAGTTGCGTCGTCGTCAGGGTCGCCGCCGGATCCGCGTAGACGAGAGTCGCCTTGAATTCCGGTTCACCCGGCGCGACCGTCACCGTTTTGATCGAGGAGCCGAACGGAGACAGCACCTCCGATTCGTTGACGACGAGAACCTTGCCCGCGTTGCCGAGATCGTAGGCGCGCTGGAGATCCGCCGAGCCCCATCCTTGCTTGTAGCGCGAGAGGTCCGCACCGGACCCGGTGAACGACCACTGCGTGCCCGTGTTGATGAGCAGGGCCTTCGTGGTCGCCGCATGCGGGCGACGTTCGAACACGGTGTTGCCGGCCGGAGACGTACCGAAGACGTTCGAGGCCCACATCTGCGTCAAGATGCCCGTCGCGCCCGCCGTGATCGGCGTCGCTCCCGACGTGCCGCCGAACGACGCCGTATAGGCGGTCGTGCTCGTGTTGGTCGGGCAGAACGTCACGTCGTAGAAGTGCGCCATGTCCGGCTTGAGCGAGCCGTCCTGCGCGGGCCCGATCGACGCCCCTCCCGTCCAGTTGTCGTCGGCGCGCGAGAGCGTGCCGAGGTGCTTCACGCCTCCGACCGAAATGACGTTCTTCGCCCACGCCTGCGGGCGCGACGTCTGATTGCCGGTGTTGCTTTGGCTTTGGAGGATCGGAAAGTCGAGTCCGAAGATGATGTTGTCCATGTCCTGCGAGATGGACGTGTAGGTCGTCACCTGCGTATTGCCCCACGAGTTCGATTGGAAGGTCGCGAAGTAGGGGGCTTGGAGAAGTTGTGCCGTGTAGTTGTAACGGCTCGCGGTCACCGTCGCGTCCGCGTAGTAGCCCGTGACGCCGATGCCGTCGGGCATCATGCCGGTACCGGCCGCGTTCGCGATGCCTTTTCCGAACACGATCCCGTAGGTCGACGTGCCGTGGCTCGCGTTGACCATCGTCGGCGTGTGCTGAATCACCCCCGCGAAATCGACGTGGGTCGTGAGGCAGCCGACGTCGAGGACTTCGCCTGCGGTACCTTGGCCGCGGAATCCACCCGGTACCACGGTTTGGACGTAGTTCGAACCGGTGAACTGCCGTGCGATGTCCATGTCCGCTTCGGCCGGCGTCCAACGGTCGATCCACGCGATGCCGTCGAGCGCGAGCGCTTCGGGCATCGCCGCCGCGGGCATTTCGACGGTGAAGAGCGCACCTTCGCGTGCGAGCGGGAATTTCAGGGTCGCACCGAGTTCGGCCAAACGACGTACGACGTCGCGCTTCAGCGCGAGATCGTGATTGCGCGTGACGACGACGTTCCACGGCGTGACGCCGGAAAGCGTTCCCGCGGCGATCGCCGTGAGGTCTTCGGGGAAGGCCTTGTAGCCCGGATGGAACGGTCCCACCCATCGCACCGACGGATCGGCCGCGAGGGCGGCGAGCGCCGCCGGGTCGACGTCGATCACGTCGGCGTGATTCGGTAGGTAACCGACGCGCGTCGCGCCGAGCGTGGAGAGCACGTCGCGCATCGCGGGCACGCCCGCCGCCATCCATTGGACGATGTGCAGTCGCGAGTCCTTGCGCGCGACGAGATTTCCGGGGGGAGTCGGAAGGCCGCGCAGCGGATCGAAACGACCGTGCCGCATGCGGATTTCGAAATCCGTTTCACGGGGCGTGGCCCACGTGGCGCCGCCGTTCGGCGAAGCCGTCGACCATGTGCGACGGCCTTCGGGAGTTTCCATCGTGAAGGCGGCGGCGGTCCAACCGCCGGTGCCCGCCGGCGCGGTGCGTGCGTCGACGAGCACGCCTTTGCCGGTCCACAGGACGGCGTCGGCGACGCCGCGCCCCGGGTCGCCGACGGCGATGACTTCGGTAAGCCCCGTCGCGGTGATGCGGGAAACGAGAGGAGCCTGTGCCGCGACCGCGGCCGCCAAGGCGAGCGAAAGTGCGAGTGTGCGCTTCATGATCCCTTTTCCCTTCAGGACACGGTGATTTGTGTGGCGGCCGACAGGGTGACCGTCGTCGGCGTGATTCGGTAGGTAACCGACGCGCGTCGCGC
>CAIWVZ010000291.1 GCA_903916245.1 uncultured Planctomycetota bacterium
CGTCGTCGCCGTCTCCGTCGGCGTCGAAAAGTCCGACGCCCCCGCCCATGGTTTCCGGAAGCCATTTCGCTCCGCGGGCTCCGTTGTCGTGCCGAAAGCGAATGCCGCTTGTTTCGGTCACGTCGACGAAACGAACGGGCACGGCCTTCGACGACGCCGTCGCCACTTCACGCGGTGCCGCCGCGGCGTACGTCGCGGGAGGCGGGGCGGGACGCGGTGGAGACGCCGGATCCGAACAGGCCGCCGCGAAAAGGAGCGCCGCGAACGAAAGTCCTCGCCTCAAGGCTTCCATCCGAGTACGTGAACGTGCAGCGGTTGCGATTCGAGATTCACGTCCGGGCGCTCGCGACGGAAGGTGTTGGTCCACTTCTGAGCGGATTCGTCGATCTGATACTTGAGATACGCCTTTTCGGCGGCTTCGGCCGCGTCGTTTCGTCCCAGGGCGCGGAAGCACAGCATCCGGTTGTAGTGGGCCGTGCGGTCCTCGGGATCGATGGCGAGCACTTCCAAGAAATCCTTCAACGCCGACTCGAATTCACCGAGTCGGTAGCGAATCTGTCCGAGACGCTGGTGGATGGTGCGGTCTTTCGGGAATCGTAGACGGGCCGCTTCGAGAGCCGTCACCGCATCGGTCAGTTGACCGGTGCGTTCGCGTGCGACGCCGAACCAGTAGGCCGTGCGGGGATCCTGAGGAGCGCGGCGTTCCGCTTCCTGGAGATGCTCGATGGCGGTCTGAGGGTCGCCGTCTTCGAGCACGGATCGCGCGAGGTTCCGCGGCCCGTCCGGTAGGTCTTTACGCAAGTCGGAGACGAGTCCGAAAGCCGCGGAAGCTCCGCGCGTGTCGCCTTGCAGAAGGAGTGCGATCCCGAGGTCGTTCCAACGCGTCCAGTCCGTCGACGCCGGGGGCGGCGGGAAAGGACCTGCGGAACCCGGAGTGATCGGGAGTTCGATTTCGGTGCGCGCGACGTCCGTGATGGGCAACGTCGGCACGGGGCGACCGGGCATGGTGCGGGCCCACGTGTAGGCGGTGTATTCGGGCGAGAACTTGCGCCAACGCAGGACCGCCGAGACCTTCAGACTTCTCGGCGCGTCGTCGGGGATCTTGAGGGCGTAGCGGACGACGTCCGCGGACCCCGGTCCGATCAGTTTCTGGTGGGCGATCGCGCGGAATTTGTGGGGCTCGCGCTTGGAAATCTCGCGCCCTTCCTCGTCGACGAACAGCGTTCGATAACGATGGGCGTCCGGATCGATCGCCGACGACTCGGAATCGAGTCCGCCGGATTCGGCGACGACGCGCCCCGTCGCCGGGTCGGTGACCGTGAAGTGCACCCAAGCTTCGTTGGAGTCGGTCGTACCGCCGGGGAACGTGTGCCCGACACCGACGTTCCGGACGACGACGCGGAACTCGACTTCGGTCCCCGCGGTGAGCGAGGCTCCGGTGACTTCCGGGGCGTAGGTGACGGTCCCGTCGCCCGCACGGAAGGCGGCGACGTCGATGCGCATCGATCCCTTCAGGAAACGCTCCGCTTCTTCGAGCGCCGCCCGGTCTCCACGGATGTGGGGCAACGCGGTGTTCGGACCCAGGAATCGGTGCGAACGAATCTTGCCGTTCTTCGCGGCGAGGTCGCCGAGGGGAGCGTCGACCAAGGGCATGTGGCAATCGCGGCAGCCCTTCGTTTCCGCAGGAAGGTAGAAGGTGCGCGCGTTGTTGCCCGCGACGCCGGAATCGTGGTGGGCGTCGTATTCGTTTTGGCCGCGGAGCCAGCGCCATTCGTTGACGGGGACGTCGAGCGACACCTTGTGACAGGTGCCGCAGTATTCGCTGGTCGAGAAAACGGGCTTCTTCATTTCCCGACGGTGCACGTCGGGTTTCGATCGAATGAGGGCGTCGTGCACCTCGGCGAAGAGTCCGCCTTTCGCGTTCGGGAAGAGGTAGGGATCCGGCGAGGCGTCCGCGATGCGGTAGGAGCCGTTGCCTCCGACGCCGTGAACTTCGTCCATCGCGTGGCACGCGAGACACGTCAATCCCGCTTGCGCTTCGGCCGAATGCGGGTTGATTTCCTTCGTCATGTTGCCCGGCATCATGATCGCCGGATCGTGACAGCCGGAGCACCATTGCGAACGGACCTTACCGTTCTCTTCCTCGCGAAGGGATTCGACCGCGACGCGATAGAACGGGTTGTTGAACGACGCGTAACGATGGGCCGACGCCGCCCATTGCTCCACGGTGTCCTGATGGCACCGGGCGCACGATTCGGAGCCGATACGCGCATCCACGGCGAATCCGTGCTTGTCGATGTCGGCTTTGAGCGCCGCCGCGTCCGGAACGTCGCCGTTCGTCAAAATACGGTTCGAGAGGTGATTGCCGGTTTGGGATCGGGTGGCGGCGGGAAAGAAGACGCTCGACTTCGGCGCCCCCGATACCCCTTCGTCGGGGAATGACGTCTCGTAGGGGTCCGATTGCGCGGTGGTCGCCGCGAGGAAAGACGGTCGGTCCGGCGGTTCGGGCGGACGGGTCGCGTCGTGGATCGCGATCATCGCGCAGAGCACCAATCCGAGTCCGCAGGTCCCGACCGCGATCCCGCGCCACGTCAGCGGATGGCGTCCCGATGCCCGATGCAGCACGTACACGCAGGGGGACAGAAGGGCGAGAGCTTGGTGGCCGACGAACGCCCAACGATTTTCGACGCTGTTGGCTTTCGTCAGAATGAAGGCGCCGGTCACCGCGAGCAGCACCGTGACCGCCACCAGCATGATCCCCGAAGCGGCGGCGCGTCGGTTGCCGAGGCGTGCGAGAGACCGAACATGCAGGGTGACGAACACCGCGAGCGGGACGAAGAAGAGGATCCCGACGACGACGTGCGCGACGAGTTGCGCTTGGAAGAACGTCGGAAGCACCGAACCCGACGGCGCCCGAAGATGGAGGTAGGCCGCGTTGGGGAGTAGGAACGCGCATGCGACCGCACACGCCGCGAGCCAACGCCGCGAGGCGGTCGTCAGGAGGCTGGTCGGCTTGCTACCCGTTTCGGGAGGTGTGGACATGCGATCGGGTCAGGTGGAAGCGCCGCTTCCATCCTAACCCGACGCGATGCCGAGACGAATCAGAAGAAGATCGTCAGGTTGTCGCCGATGACGGAAATCTCGCCCGTCGTGCCGCCGATGCCCGCGAGCGGGATGGTGCCGATGGTGTTGAGGATTTGCGTGACCCCGACCGACAACGCCGACGCCAAGGCTCCGGCGTACGGGCTCGCGTCACGACCGGGGAAGTTGGTTTCCACGGACAAAACCGAGTTCACCGTGCCCGGAGTCACCGCCAGCGTGCCCGTCACGGGATCGACGGCGAACTGGATGCCGACGTTCGCCGTGAGTGTCGTCGTGAGGATCGGACGATCGTTGCCGTCGACGACGGCCGAGAACGTGACGAGGGCGTTGCCGAGCACGAAGGTCCCCGTCGCCGGATTGCCCGCGGCGAGCGCGAAGGACGGCGCGGTGGTTTGGCGGAAGCGGACCGACACCGGCGTCGTCGGGTCGAATGCTTCGAAGCCCGACGTCGGGAAGGCCGCGTCGAGCGCTCCGGCGTTCAGGGCGATCGCCGTCGTTCCGGCTCCGAGCGTACCGGACAGGTTGATGTCCAAGACGCCGAGGTTCGTGAACGTCGCGAAGATCGCGTTCAGCGTGTCGTCGTTGAGAGCGAGACCGCCCGTGTAGGTGTTTCCGAGAACCGGCGTCGTGGCACCGAAGACCGGAACCGTACCCGGTGTCGTGCGGAACTCCGACACCGTATTGGTGACGACCGCTCCCGCGGCGGGTTGGAAGTTGAGGCCGAGGCCCACGGTCAATCCGAGGGCGTCGTAGTAGAGCGAATAGAGGGGGAAACCGAGCGTGAGCGGCACGCCCGCGGCCGCGAGGTCGAAGGTGAAGGAGTTGAACTGATTGAGAAGCGGATTGATGAGCGGCGGCAGGAGTTGAAGCGACGTCGCCAATGCGACCTGAATCGCCGTCTTCAACGTGTTCTGGATGGTCGCGACCTGCGTGAGGGAGCCGAGAGCGCCCGTCACGGAGAACGTGAATCCGTTGAGGACGCACGTCGCCCCCTGTACCTGCAACTGTGCACCCGTCGCCGAAGGCACGAGAACCATGTTTCCGGAGACCACCGCCGACGTGGCGTTGATCGTCGCGACTTCGTTGTAGGGGGCGTTGAAGAGAAGCCCCGAGAGGTTCGTCGTGATCACCACGTTGGTGAACGTCAGCGAGATCCCGATCGCGCCGTTGGCGCCCGGGTAGAAGTCGAGATCGACCGTCGGATCGTAGGTGAAGGTCTGCGGATCGGCCGTGACCGAGAGGAACGTCGTGCCGAAGATTCCGGGGATCGTCAGGATCGGGATATTCGGCAGGAGGCCGATGATCGACGAGAAATTGACGGACCCGAGGGCTTGTTCGACCAAAGGCTCGAGCGGGTCGAGCGAAACGCCGTTGGCGCGCACGCCGGCGGCGGGCAACGCGGGATTCGCGATGGGTTGACCCGCACCGACGAGACGCGTGGACGTCGCAGCGAGCTTCTGGCCCGAAGGACCCGTGATCGCCACCGAAACGGGCGTAGCGAGAACGCCCGCAGGCGTCGAGACGGCGGGAGCCGTGAACGAGCCGGTCCCCGACGGTGTGAGATTCGACGTGCCGACGCGGTAGGTGGCCCCCGCGGGACCGACGACGGAGCCCGTGGGCGTAAAGGATCCCGAACCGAACGATCCGTTGACCGGCGTCGTGTAGGAGAGGTTGTACGCGTCGAGCGTCATCGAGTCCGTGCCCGGAGCGGTTCCGCCCGTGACGAGACCGACGACGTAGGCACCCGCCACGTCGGGCGTGATGACCGGGAATGCCGTATCCGCGAACGCGAGCGTGGCGGTGGATCCCGTCGGCGCGGAGAGAAGGCTCCACGCGTAGGTGATACCCGCGGGGACGTTGCCGTTGGCGTCACGATTGTTCGAACCGTCGAGCGTCACCGACTTGCCGATCACGGTCGCGGCGTCGGGACCGGCATCGGTCGCGAAGCTGTCGAACATCACCGACACCGGATTCGAGACGCGCGCTCCGGTCGGATGCGTGGGGTCGACGAGAAGTCCGAGGGAGTAAACCGTCATGCCGACGAAGGTCGGGTCCTGCGGCATGAGTACGGGGAGTCTGAACCCTTCCGGCAGCATCGGGGCGTAGTTGGCGATTTCGACGATGCCGGTGATTCCGATGGGGAAGGTCACCGTGCCGATGGTCGTCGGACCCGCGTCGAGGGCGAAGTACCACAAAGTCGGAAGTCCCGCCTCGCCGTCGAAGCGACACACGGTTTCGGCTCCGAGGTACGAAACGATGGAAGTCGTCGAATCGTTCATCGAGACGACCGTCGGAACCTGTGGAGTGCTTTGGGCGAACAGCGAGGCGGCCAAGGCGAGAGGAGCGAGGAATCGCGACATCGGGATCTCCGGAAAAACGGAATCGGGCACCGTGTTCATTCTAAACCGCTCAAACGTCTCCCATGTTCGATATTTCCCATTTTTGGGCCGGATTTCCCCGTTCGGCTAAGATTTTCGGTCATGACGAACGGAAGCAGCGAAAAGGCGTGGGTGGAAGGCCGTGTGGTTCCCTCTGTCGAAGCGCGTATCCCTCTGTGCGACAGAGGCTTCTTCTTCGCGGAAGCCGCCTACGAGGCGTACGTCGGACGCGGCGGCCGCGTCTTCGCCTGGGACGAGCATCAGGAGCGCCTCCGCCGCACGCTCGGCGGCATTCGGTTGCCGATGGTCGACGAAACGATGGTCGACGTCGAGCGGGCCTGCCGAGCGTTGGTCGATGATTTCGGCGGCGGCGCCTTTCTCCTCTACGTGCAGGTGACGGGCGGCGTCGCTCCGCGCAACCACGTTCTGCGGGAGGATCCCCGTCCCGCCGTCTACGCCACCATCCGCCCGTGGGATCGCTCGGTCCTCTTCGCGGATCAGGCGCGCGGAATCTCCGCGGCGACTTTTCCCGACATCCGTTGGCCGAAGGCGACGTGGAAGACCACGCAACTTTTGGGCAATGTTCTCGGTAAGAAACACGCCCGGGACGTCGGCGCCGACGAGGTGCTTTTTCTCGACGCCGCGGGGTGCGTTCTCGAAGGCGGATCGACCAACGTCTTCATCGTCGAGAACGGCCGTCTCGTGACGGCGTCGACGAAAGCCAACATCCTTCCCGGCGTGACCCGACTGGGCTTGCCCCGATTCCTCGGACGCGAGATCGTCGAGGAAGCCGTTCCTCTCGCGCGTTTTCTCGCGGCCGACGAAGCCTTCGTGACGGGAACGACGCGCGAAGTCACCGCCGTGGTGAAGGTCGACGGCGCGAAGATCGGCGACGGCATCCCGGGGCCCGTGACCCGTGAACTTTCCGCCGCGTTCGGCGCCGCCTTCGATCGAGCCTGCCCGGCTCTCTGAGCGCAGCCGATAGGGGGGAGGCGGGCGGCACCCTCCTATCTCTCGGCGTCTTGCGTCGCGGACCCGCGCCCTTTATGATGGCTATCCAACCAGTATGGGTATCCGCCCATGGAGGTCGCATGGCCGTTCCCACTCCGCGCCAGTCCGAAGTCCTCGAGTTCATCCGCAACTTCCTGCGCCGCAAGGGTTTTCCGCCGACCCACGCGGAAATCGCCGCCGGTTTGGGGTTCCGCTCTCCGAACGCGGCGGCCTCCCACGTGCGTCTTCTGGCCAAGAAAGGGCTTCTCGAAGTCGCCGAGGGCGTGTCCCGCGGGATGCGTCTCGCCGAGGCGTCTCACGAGGAAGAACCTGGTTTGCCCGTCGTGGGACGGGTCGCCGCAGGCGCCCCCATCCTGGCCGAACCCCACGTCGAGGCGCGCTTCGAAATCGACCCTTCGCTCTTTCGCCCACGCGCCGACTATCTCCTGCGCGTCCGCGGCGACTCGATGATCGAGGCGGGCATCCTGTCCGGAGACCTCGTCGCGGTGCACCGCACGCGCACCGTCGAACCCGGAACCATGGCCGTCGTTCGCCTCGACGACGAAGTCACGGTGAAGCATTGGCGTCCGCGCGCCGACGGCCGCATCGCGCTCGAACCCCGCAACGCCGCCATGGCGCCCATCGTGGTCGATCCTTCGTCGACGGAGGTCACGGTGGAAGGAACGGTCGTCGGCGTGTTGCGCTGCGGAATTCCCGTCGCGACGTCATGACCCCTTCGGCCGACCCGGGGGTGATCGCCCGTTTGCGCGGAGCCCTTTCACGATCTTCGGAGTCCGTGGAACGCCGACGTCCGACGGGATTCTCGGCGCTCGACGGAGCGTTGCTCGGCGGGCTCCCGATCGGAGCACTGACGGAAGTCTACATGGCCGCTCCCGGTGCCGGAGCTCTCGAAGCGCTTCTTCCGTGTCTGATTCCCGACGCGGGGAAGTCGGTCGCTTGGGTGCATCCGTCGTCCTTTCCGTATCCGCCCGCATTGGCGCGCGCCGGTTTCGATCTTTCCCGTTGGATGCTCGTCCGTCCGGAGACCGACGACGACCACCTTTGGGCGCTCGAACAGTGTCTGCGTTCTCCGGGTTGTGGTGCCGTCGTGTCGTATGCGGGAGATCTCCCGGATTCCGTGATGCGACGACTCGCTCTCGCCGCCGAGGAAGGAGGGTCGACGGGGTTTCTCGTTCGTCCCGCCGCCCTCGTGCCGCGCCCGTCGCCGGCGGCCGTCCGTCTGCTCGCCGAGCCCGTTCCGTCGTTCGTCCCCGAACGGCGACGCATGCGCGTCACCGTCCTCAAATGTCGGGGAACCCCTCATACCCCCCAACTCGTTCTGGAGTGGAACCGTGAAACGTTGGATCGCGATGCGTTTTCCTTGGCTGCCGATCGAACGAATCTCGGCGGAGACGCCGACCCTCGCGAACGTTCCGTTCGCACTCTGCACGCGTGACGGCACACGGGAAACCGTCGTCGCGGTCTCCCGCCCCGCATGGGTCGCGGGCGTGCGTCCGGGGACGGGCGTCGCCGCCGCGCGTTCCGTCTGCGCGGGACTCGTCGTGTCGCAACACGATCCGGTTGCGGATGCCCGTCTGATCGCTCGATTTGCAAACTTTTGTCAACGCGTGACGCCGGACGTCGTCCTCGAATCTCCCGACGTGATTCTGCTCGAATGTTCGAGAACGGCCGAAAGATTCGGCGGTGAAGACGCGTTGGTGGACCGTCTGAGGCGGGGGTTCCTCCGTCTCGGTCATCGCGTGAAAACCGGAGCCGCCGCCCATCCCGAGGCCGCACGTACCCTCGCCCGGGCACCGGGCGATACGCATCTGCGCGCCGATGCCGAGGCGACGCTCCGAACCCTCGCCCCGCTGCCCGTCACCGCGCTCGCGCTTCCTTCGGGGATGCGGCGTCTTTGCGAGTCGCTCGGCATCTCCCGCATCGGTGCTCTACTCGACGTTCCGCGGGCGGCGTGGACGGCGCGCTTCGGCTCCGATCTCGGACGTCGGCTCGAACGCTTGGTCGGAGACGTCGAAGAACCGCTTCGTCGATTCGTTCCCGAGGCGGCGTTTCGGGAGCGCGTCGAATTCTCTTCGCCGGTCGAAGAAACGACGCCGCTCTTGTTCGCGGGAAAACGTCTTTTCGATCTCGCCGAGGCTGAACTCGTCGCGCGAATGGCGGCCGTCGAATCCGTGACGATTCTTCTCGAAACGGCTTCGAAGGGACCGCCGATTCGACTCGTGCTTCGACCCTCCGGCCCCTCGTACACGTCGCGACGTTTCTCCGCGTTGCTGCAGCACCGCCTCGAGACCATGCGCCTCGACGTTCCGATCGACGCCGTCGCGGCGACTTTCGAACATACCGTTCCGATCCGTATGGACGCGACGACGTTGTTCGAAGACCCTTCCGCGAAGGAACACCGGGACGACGTCGTTCGTCTCGAGGAGCGTTTGGCGTCGCGCATGGGTGGGCACAGCATCCTCGGCGCCTCCATCGAAGAGGATCACCGTCCGGAAAAGGCGTTCCGTTGGTCGTCGAAGACGACCGAAACGCGAGGAACCGCCCGTAGGCTTCCGGAAGGTCCGC
>CAIWVZ010000292.1 GCA_903916245.1 uncultured Planctomycetota bacterium
GGCTCCGTCGTCGTGGCGGGTGAGCGTGCAGACCGAACCGTCGTTCAGCGCGTCGACGTCGATCAACGGTGGAGGCTTCGGCGGTGTCATGCCGACGTTCAGTCCCGCGGCGGCTCCGAGAGCGAACAGCGCGACGGCGGCCGTGCGTCGATGCTTGCGAAGGCGCGAGCGCCATGTCGGTCCCCACCACGGCACCGAGGCGCCCGCGGCGACGCGTTCGAGCGCGTCGGCCAAAGCGTCGCCGTCCGCGAAGCGGCGCGTCGCATCCGCCGAAAGGCATCGAAAGAGGATCGACCGAATCGGCGCGGGGATGTTCGGTGCGAAGCGGCGCGCGAGTCGGTCCGGGTCGGCGAAGTCGCGGGCGTCGGCGCCCGGGCGGTCCCGCAGCGGGCGGCCGTGAAGCAGAAAATCGAGGAGAAGACCGAGGGCGAAGACGTCGGATCGCGGCGTCGACGATGCGGGATCACCATCGTGCTGTTCGGGAGACATCCACAGATCGGAACCGAGTACGTCGCCGGAGCGGGTGATCGAACACGCTTCGAAGAGATCGCGCGAGAGGCCGAAGTCCACGACCACGGCACCGCGGTCGGGGTGGAGGATGACGTTTTCGGGTTTGAGGTCGCGGTGCACGATGCCGAGACGGTGGGCGGCTCCGAGCGCCCGCGTGCAGCGGGCGACGATGCCGACGGCGTCGAGCGACGTCCTCCGAGCGACCGCCTGCGCCAAGGTCGGTCCGTCGACGAGTTCCATCGCGATCCACGCGAGCCGACCCGCATGTTCGCCCCAACCGAGTGCGGCGACGATCCCCGGATGTCGCAACTTCAAGAGGACCTCGGCCTCGCGCCGGACGCGTTCACGGCGGAGATCGGTCGTGATCGGCACGATCTTGAGGGCGACACGACGGCCGTCGGCGTCCCGCGCTTCGTACGTCGATCCCATTCCGCCCCGGCCGAGGGTGCGACCGAGGGCATAGCCGCCGATCGTCGACGGGATGTCGTCGAGTCGTCGATCGAGAAGTTCCAAGAGCGCGTCGAGCGGTGACGTGGTCGCGTCTCCGAGGGCGCGGAGTCGCATGCGCCACGTGTCGTCGTCGCGGGACGTCATCTCATCGCTCCTTCCGCGACGCCACGACGGCGAACGCGAGTTGGCCCGCGGGCCCCGCGTCGAAGCCCGAAGACAGGCTCTCGACGACGGCGAAACCCGGGCCGAGGACGACCGCATGCATGCGGACGCGGACGTCGAGGCGCCGCACGCCTTCCGGGACGGCGATTTCCGGGGTCACCGCGGACGTGTCGTCGCGCGGCGGCAAAGGCCGCCACGGACCCTCGTCGACACGGTACTCCTCGGAGGATCCTCCCGACTCGTTCGGAGCCCCGGGTCCCATCGTCATCGCGAGACGAAATGCGCGCATCGGCTCCGGGAAGGCGACGGTGACGGTGACGGCGCGAGGACGTCCATCCGGATCGACGATGGAGAAACAGGTGCGGGGTCCGAGACGGCCTTCGCCGAGCAGCGTCGGTTCGCGAAACTCGTTGACGAAGACCCCGATGCCCGGATCCGTGACGACGCGGAGGGAGGCGGGCTTCGGCGCGAGAACGCCGCCCCATGTCGCACGGAAATCTCCGGGAAGGTCCGCCATCGCTTTTGGAAGGAGCACGACCGGGACGAAGTGCGCCTCCGGAACGTCGACGTCGATCGTCTCGACGGCGGTGCCCTTGACGGCGCGTAGACGATGTCGGCCCGGTTTGACGGGGAGGGGAGTTCGTCGCGGGCCGGAGGCGGGCGGGAGCGCGTCGTCGTCGACGTAGATCGTCGCGCCGTCGGCCGCTTCCACGCCGAGCAGTCCGTGGGCACCACGGCTCGGGTTCGGAGGCGTCGTGGGAAGGAGATGAAAGGCGTTCGGTGCGTCTTCGGGAACCTCGAGGATCGTGCGCAGCGGCTGAAAGGCGGCGTCGTTCGGCGTGTAAAGGACGGGGTAGTTTCCGGGCGCGAGCGGAAGTCGGCGTACGGGAAGCACGACGCCGACACCGTCTTCGAACGTCAACGTCCCTCCGCGATGCAGCGCGTCGACGGAGACCCGACAGGTCGTCGGAAGGAAGGCGCGTCCGATCAGGAAGGCGGTGGCGACGACGAGCCCGAAGGCGGTGATCGCTGCGACCGGACGTGCGGCCGGGTGAGCCGCGAGACGACGGTGCCACGGTGGAATCCGCGCCTGTGGGTGCTCGTCGCGCA
>CAIWVZ010000293.1 GCA_903916245.1 uncultured Planctomycetota bacterium
ACGATGCGGTGCTCATCGACACCGAGCACCGTCCGCTGCTCGCGGTCGACATCGCGGCGTGCGTCGCCGAGTGGATCGGCTTCGCCCGATCGATGGAGACTTCCGGTTTCGATGCCGTCGTCGGAAGTGAATCGTCCGTTGGGTTGTTGCTGCCGTTGGCGCGTCGCCTCGGTGCCGAATCCGTGCGCCGCGTCGCGACGTTCGCGTTGCGAGGCGGGGCGGATAGTCGGTCGACGGCGTTGCGTCTCGCCGAACCCGCATTGGATCTGACGGCCGCGGCGGGGGCGGTCTTGCTCATGGACGCCGAGGTGGGAATCACCCAAGCGGACATCACGATCGAGGGTTGGGCTTCGGCCTCCGCGAAGCCCATGACGGTGATCGGGTACACGCCACGGAGCGCCGAGGGCGGACGGCTCGACGCCGTCGGTCGCGGCGGCGGGGGAGAAGCGCGCGCCGACGGACCGTTGTCGGCGGCGAGCGCCGCCCAACGATTCGGAGAACTGGCCGGAGTCGGTGCCGCGAGCGGCGGCACGACCGTGTCCACGTTCGTGCGTCGGGATCGCACGGCGAGCGAAGGCCCGTTGTCCGGCGTGACGCATCTCGTGGTGGTCGGAGCGGACGCCGACGGCGGTGCGTTCGGCTCGACGGCGTCGTTGCTCGATGCGGCAGCGGCGTTGGCGGCCCGGTCGGACGGCAAGGCGGCCGCGTGGGTCGTCGTCGGGACGGAGGCGGCGGCCGAAGCGGCGCTGTCTGCACACGCGCGGGCCGGCGTCGACGTCATGGTGCTCGTCGAACCGGGAAGTCGTGGAGCACCGGACTACGCGACGTCGACATGGCTCGAAGCGCTTTTGGGCGGCTACCGTGGAACGCTGTGGTTCGGCCCGGAATGGCGCGGCGTGGGGCTACTCGTCGGCGAAGCGGTGGCGTTGCGACACGACGGTCCGACCTTCGACGGTATGGATCGCGTGACGCTCGAAGGGACGCACCTCCGCCTTTCTGGCTTGCGTCACGACGGCCGCACGCGGTTCAGCGTTTCGGTGTCGGCCGCGGCGGCGTGCACGATCATCGCCCGCGCGGAGTTGGCGGTCGATGCCGGAGGGGTGTCGCTCGCTCCGGCGCATGCGGGATATTTGCGTGGACTTCCGCCGTTCCCGGTCGATCCGATGACCGACGCTCTCCGGGCCGCGCAGTCGGACCTCGGTGTGGCGTCGCTCGCGGACGCGGACTTCATCATCGACGTCGGCTACGGCGTCGGGAGCCGTGACGGACTCGAACTCGTCGTGGAGCCGCTCAAGGCGGGACTCGAACGACTCGGAGTGAAGAAGGTGATGGTCGGCGCGTCACGCAAGGTGACGCTCGATCTCGGCATTCTTCCGGACGAACTGCAGATCGGGCAGACCGGTATCTCGGTGAATCCGAAGGTGGTGCTCGCGCTCGGCATTTCGGGAGCGCCGCAGCACATGAACTACATCGGCGAACGTGCGGTGATCTTCGCGTTCAATCGCGATCCCGACGCGCCGATCTTCGCGTTCAACCGCAGTCGTCCGAAGCCGCAGGTACTTCCGGTCCCCGGCGATCTGTTCGTCGAGGTGCCGAGATTCCTGCGCGCGCTCGAGGCGGCCGTCGCCGTCCCGGTGTGATTCCGGGGCGGCGAACGTCCGACCTGATAGGCTCGACGGCGTGACCGAAGCGTCGAAAGGAACGGTTTTCGTGACGGGCGCCACCGGCTACATCGGTGGGCGCCTCGCGCCGCGCTTGGTCGATGCGGGTTGGAAGGTACGCTGTCTCGTTCGGCAGGAAGCGAAGTTGCGGTCTCGGCCTTGGGCGCGGTCCGACGCGGTCGACATCGTCGTCGGCGACGTGGGCGACG
>CAIWVZ010000294.1 GCA_903916245.1 uncultured Planctomycetota bacterium
AAATCTTGCCGGTGGAGTTGATCGGGTCGTAGTAGCCGAGATGGTCGAGGACCTTGCCGTCGCGGCGGGTGCGCGAGTCGTAGACGGCGATGCGGAAGAACGGTCGATTTTCACGACCGATGCGGCTCAAGCGGATGTGGACTGCCATGTGTCTCTCCCTGTCGGGGGATAAGTCTACCTACGTTTCCTCTGCTTCCGGGCGTCTTCCCGGGCTTTTTGGCCGGAGAACTGCCTCCAGGCCTTGACCTGCTGCATGTCGAGGAGGTTCACACCCGCCTCTTGCATGCGCATGAGTTCCTTTTCCTTGTCCTTCTGCAGGCCCTTGGTGGGGTCCATGAGCTTGCCGAAGACCCCCATTTTTCGCAGTTCTCCGAACTGCTTCTTCATTTCCTTGAACGACCGCATGAGGTCGTTGACCTGCTCGAGGGTCACCCCCGCTCCACGGGCGACGCGGGCGCGCCGGGAGTTGCTCAGAACGTCGGGTTCGAGACGCTCGAGGGGGGTCATGGAAAGGATGATGGCCTCCGAACGGGTGAACTCCCGTTCGTCGAGGGGCATGTTGGCCATCTGGGCACCGAGGCCGGGGATCATCCCGAGGATGTCCTTCATGCTGCCCATCTTGCGCACCTGCTGGAGCAGTCGAAGGAAGTCGTCGAGGGAGAACGTCCCCTTGAACATCTTCTCGGCCTGCGCGCGCGCCGTGCGCTCGTCGATCACTTCCTGCGCCTTCTCGACGAGGGAGACGACGTCTCCCATGCCGAGGATGCGGTCGGCCATGCGGGACGGGTGGAAGACGTCGAACTTGTCGAGCTTTTCACCGAGTCCGACGAATCGGATCGGCTTGCCGGTGACTTCGCGCACCGACAACGCGGCGCCGCCGCGGGCGTCGCCGTCGAGTTTGGTCAGGATGACTCCCGTCAACGGAAGTCTGTCGTTGAACGCCTTCGCGGAGTTGACGGCGTCCTGCCCCGTCATCGCGTCGCACACGAGGAAAACCTCGTGAGGCTGCGTTCGGCGCGACACTTCCGCGACTTCCGTCATCAACGCGTCGTCGACGTGGAGACGTCCGGCGGTGTCGAGGATGACGACATCGATGCGCTCCGCCTTCGCGCGCGCCACGGCGCGTTCGCAGACGGAAGGAGGCGTCATTCCCGTTTCGGTATGCACGGGCATCCCGAGTTGGGCGCCGAGCACCTTGAGTTGTTCGACGGCCGCGGGACGCTGAAGGTCCGCCGCGACGAGCAACACGGACTTTTCGTGCTTCTTGCGGATGAGCGCGGCGAGCTTGCCGCAGGTCGTCGTCTTGCCCGCGCCTTGGAGACCCGCCATGAGGATCACGGTCGGCCCACCGCTCGCGAACTTGATGGGCTCGGCGTCGGGGCCGCCCATGAGTTGCGTGAGCTCGTCGTGGATGACCTTGACCATCATCTGGCCCGGGTTCACCCCTTCGATGACCTCCTTGCCCATCGCGCGCGTCTTCACCCGCTCGATGAACGCGCGTGTCACGCCGAGATTCACGTCCGCTTCGAGGAGGGCAAGACGGACCTCTCGGAGAGCGTCCTTGACGTTCTCCTCGGTCAGCTTGCCGGTGCCGGCGAAGCGGGTGATCAGGCTTTGGATGCCCTTCGAGAGGGATTCGAGCATGGAGTCGTGGCGCCCCCGGGGCGCGTCGCAAGCCCCGACGGGGCCTCGACGGGCGGAAAGACCGCCCCCGGGGAGGGGGGCAACCTAACCAACGCCGGGGTGCCGGACAACGCTCCTCCGCGGAGTCCGCCCCCGTCCCCGACGGGCCCGCCTTGGGGGACAACATGTAACGACGTACACTTTTCGCCCTTCCGTGCACCCCGGACAGTCCGTCCGGCGCCCGCGCACGGCCCCCCGGAGACCTCTTCCATGACGAACGCGGACCAAGGAGCCTCGGCGACCGCCGGAGGCGCCTCGATCGACGTTTGGAGTTTCGCGACCGAGAAGTCGCCCACCATCGACTCCCTCCTCGCGACCAAGCACGCGGTCCTCACCGACCGCGCCGCCCGCCGCGCCCTCGACAAGCACCTGACGGCGCTCGGCGACGGCTCGTCCGACCCGCGCAACGCGGGCATCGCCCGTTGGATGCTGGGTCAATACCACCTCGCTTTCGGCTTCCTCAAGCAGTCGGGCGCGAGCGGTCAATCGATCGAATTCATGCTCGCGGAATGCTGCCTGCGCGCCGAAGTGCAGGAAGGCACGACGCGCGCGATGCGCCGCCCGGACCTCGCCGTGAAGCGCCTCTCGCGCCTCGACAAGGTGCAGACGGATCTCCGCGTGTGGCGCCTTTGGATGGACGCGCTGCTCTATTCGGAAGACTTCACCGCGCTCTCGAACGCCGTGAAGAACTGTCCGAACGCGTTCAAGGACGGCCCGGACATCCTCTATTACGAGGGCCGCGTCTCCGAATCCGAAGGCGCGCGCGAAGACGCGTCGGCCCGCTACGATTCCGCGCTCCAGCGCGATCCGAGCCACCTGCCGTCGCTCTTCCGTCAGGCGTATCTCTGCGACCTCGTCGGCGACGAAGACCGCGCCTTGGCGCTCTACGAAGCCGCGTCGCAGCACGAGCCGAAGGACACGCACACGCTGATCAACCTCGGCATCCTGCACGAGGACAACGGTCGCTACCACGAAGCGATCGCGTGCTACCGCGCGATCCTCGACGCATTCCCGAATCACCGCCGCGCCACGCAGTATCTGCGCGATGCGGAAGCGTCGCTCAACATGCGCGTCGAAGACGAGCATCGCGGCGGCACCGAGCGCCAAAACCTGATGTTCAAGGTTCCGGTCACGGATCTCGAACTTTCGGTCCGCGCCCGCAACTGCCTCCAGAAGA
>CAIWVZ010000295.1 GCA_903916245.1 uncultured Planctomycetota bacterium
CGAACTCGACGGCACCCCGCGCAAGTGGAAGGTCAACGGCGCCGCACGGACCCTCATCGAAGGAACGGCCGAATCGGGCGAGGAACGCGTGAAGGCCGTGGCCGCCGCGGTCAAGGCGTCCATGAAGGGCGCGAAGGCCGGTCGCGAGCAGGTCGCCCTCGGGATTTCCGCCTCGCTCGCCGTGGTGCGCGAGATTCCCCTCCCCTTCACGGCTCCCGAACAGATCCAAAAGGTCATCAAGTTCGAATCCGAATCGCACCTTCACAGTTGCGACATCGACGACGTCGTCGTCGCGTGGCACAAGGTGTCCGAAAACGCCGGCAAGGCGCGCGTTCTCGTCTTCGCGGTGCGCAAGGACGACCTGAAGGCCGGGCTCGGCGCCCTCGATCGCATCGGTATCGATCCGGTGCACGTGAATCTCGACGCCACCGCCCTCTACCAGTTCTGGAAGGCTCTCCCGGGCACGCCGTCCGAAGGCGGGCACGTGCTCATCGACATCTCCGACTCGGTCACGCACATCGTCCTCATTTCCGAGGGCAATCTCCGCATGATCCGTTCGGTTCGACTCGGCACCGAAAGCGTGACTCGATCGGTGGCCGTCGATCTGAACATCGAAAAGGACAAGGCGCGTTCGTTGACGCGCCGCATGGTGCTCGGCGATCTGACCGGGCCGTTCGAGAACGGGGATTCCGGCGACCTTTCGTCGACGACGCCCAAGGACGCGCTCCGCGAAGGCATTCTGCGCGACAGCGCGACATTGTTCGCGGGACGCCTCGCGAACGAAGTCAAGCGCACGCTGTCGTCGGTGCTCTTCGACGGAAAAGTCGCGTCGGTGCAGATCACCGGCCCCGGTTCGACGGTTCCCGGCCTCCCCGAAGCGCTGGCGGAAGCCGTCGGCGCCCCCGTCACGAAGTTCGACACCGTCGCGGGTGCCGAGCACAAGTTGTCGAAGGAACTGGCGGCCACCATCGGGGGCGCGTCGGGCCTCGCGCTCATCGGACTCGGCCACAACCCGCTCAAACTCGAGTTCCGGCAGGAAGAATTCGTCTTCACGCGCGGTTTCGACCGTGTGAAGGAACCGGCTCTCGCGTTGCTCGTGTTGCTCCTCGTCCTCGGCGGGGTCATGACCGCCTCCGCGTGGAACACCGCGCAGGAAGCGCGTCAACGCCTCGCGATCGGCGCCGCCCAAGGCCGTGAAATCGCGGAGATCTACCTCCGAAGTCTCGAGAAGCCCGCGATCGCCAAGATCCTCGGGAAGAACGACGGCAAGGCGGAAAGCGAACGCATCCGCGGGAATCTGAAGTCGAAAGAAAACGACGGATCCGCCGTTCTCGCCGCCATCCGCACCGAAATCAGCGGCGTGACCGGTCCCGAAAATCACATCCGCAACGCCTACGGCATCGAACCCGGTTCGAAGAGCTCCGACGTACGCGGCAACGCGGTGTCCTCGTTGACCCGCATCCGCGACTGGTACGACGTGTTGCTCCGCCACCCGGAACTCCA
>CAIWVZ010000296.1 GCA_903916245.1 uncultured Planctomycetota bacterium
CGGCCTGTCGCGCGTCGAACGGTGAATCGGGATCGAGCGCACCGCAGAGCGCGTAGGCGAGGGTGCTCATCCCGAGGAAGCCGCCACCGGCACCGAGGGTGCCGAGCTCCTTCGCGAGAAGGAGACTCGCGACGAACGTGACGACCAACGCACCGATCACCGTCGCGGCGGCATCGTAAGGCCATCGAGCGGCCCATCTGCGGAGAGTCCCGAGCATGCGGGACGCTAACGCCGCGGGATTCGTTCCCCACTCCTTGACGCGCCGTGGGGCCGTGCGCACCATGCCCGCCGGCGGAAATCGGAGCGTTCGTGGAATTCAGCGTGTTGGGCAGCGGAAGTCGGGGAAACGCGGTGCTCGTCGCGGCGGGCGGCGTGCGCATCCTCGTGGACGCCGGGCTGAACATGAAGGACACCGCGGCCCGGATGACGACGATCGGCCTGCCCGATGCGCGCATCGACGCGGTATTCGTCACGCACGAGCACAACGACCACGTTCAGGGACTCGGACCCGTCGCCCGCGCCACGGGAGCCGCCGTGTGGTGCACCGACGGCACCCGGCGTTGCGTCGAGGACCGATTGAAAGGGGCCTCGCGGGTTTGCGGTCTGGCCGCCACGGTGCCCGTCGTCGTCGGTGAATTGGTCGTCGAGCCGATCGCCAAGCCGCACGACGCCGCCGAACCCGTCGGATTCCTCGTTCATCACGACGGAGAAACGCTCGGTGTGTTCACCGATCTCGGATCGGTCGACGCGACCGTGGGCGAGGCGATCGGGCGCTGCACGTCGCTCGTGATGGAAGCGAACTACGACCCGGGCCTTCTCGCCGCGGGGCCGTATCCCGCGAATCTCAAGTCGCGCATCGCGTCGCCCTACGGACATTTGTCGAATGCGGACGCGGCGAACGCCGTGGCGCGATTCGCTCATCGAAAACTGCGGACGTTGGTGCTCGCGCATCTTTCGGAGCAGAACAACGCGACCCATCTGGCCCGAACCGCGTTCGTGCAGTCGATGGGGCCGCCTCGACCGGGTCTCGAACGCTGGGTGTCGGCGCAGGAGCGCCCGACGCGCTTGTTCGCCGCCGCCGCGGCAGAGGCCTGACGCGGGTCGCGCCCCGCCGGTTTGTCGGCGACGAGGAACGTCAGTCTTTCAAGAGCGACTGCGGACTCGTCTGCCAGAGGAGATCCGCGACCGAACCCATGCGATGCGCTTCGAGCGCGAGGACGTCGTCGAGCGCGACGACTCCGCGCAGGCGACCGTTGCGGTCGACCAAGGGGAGGCGACGGATGCGCGCCGCCTTCATGATCGAAAGTTGTCGGTCCGGGGTGGCGTCCTCGGGGGCCGTGGTCGGAGAGCGGGTCATGATGTCGCCCACGAGGACGTCGAGCGGGTTCAGGCCGGGGGCCACCACGCGCAGTGCCAAATCCCGATCCGTGAGGATGCCGATGGGGCGGTCTTCACGGTCCACGACGACGACGCAGCCGACGCGGCGTTGCTGCATACGCTGCGCCGCCGTGCGAGCGGTTTCTCCGACGGTGGCGACGTCGACTTCGTGGCGGGGGGTGTTCGGGACGGGTGTCATGACACTGCGCGGGGGTGGTGCAGGGTGTCATGCGACCGCCCGGGGGCCTATCCGCCGTGGTGCGTAAGACGGCTACCCCCAACAGCCCATGCGGTTTTTGCGGATTCCGTCTCGTTTTGAGGGGACGCAAACACGCTTCGCGTAGTCTATTTATCGGTGGAGCGAGGTACGGATATCCCGTTCCCGCCGAGTCCCGTTCGCCCCTCGGGGAGTGGAGTCGTCATGCGGTCGAAGTTGTTCCTCGCCGTCGTCGTCGGTGTC
>CAIWVZ010000297.1 GCA_903916245.1 uncultured Planctomycetota bacterium
GGTGGATTGGTCGCTTTCCACGACATCGTCGAAAAACAACCGCTTCCGACCAATCAGGTCTACGGCTTTTGGAAGCGCCTGCGTCAAGAGGCCGACGTCGTCGAGTTCATCGACAACCCGAAGCAGTGCGGCTTCGGCATCGGCGTCGTCCGCATCCCTTCCTGACGAAAATCAGTCCCGCTTCAAAACGAGGTTCATACGAGCCTCGCGGTCGAGGCGATACCCTCGGGCGAAGAACGCTTTCATCAGGGCGGGGTCCCACGTCGCCCGCGAGTCTTCGATCACGACACGACGCGGGAGCAGATCGTCCGGCGCTTCGGCGAAGAACGGGATCAAGACACGATCTTCGGCCCCTTCGATGTCGATTTTCAGTCCATCGACGCGCCGAACGCCCCGGTCGACGAGCAGTTTCAACAGCGTCGTCGTAGGGACCGTCACCCGACGGCCGGATTCTTCCCGAACGACACCGCTTTGCCCGAGATTGTCGGACGAGATGGTGAAGGTGACGGAACCGACGGCCTCCGACACCGCAACTTCGGCGATCTCCACGATGCCCTCGAAGTCGTTGAGGGCGATGTTGCGGCGCAAACGCGGGAGCACCGCCGCGTTCGGCTCGACGGCGAGCACGCGACCTCCGCCCAACGCCCGATACGTCTTGGCGAGACACAACGAGTACACCCCCGCATTCGCACCGACGTCGACGAAGACACCGTCTTTCGATGCGGACCCCGAAAGGGCCGCGCGTTCCTCCGCATCGACGAAGGCGGGCATGAAGAGGAACTTCCGATCGGAAATATTGCCGCGACGTCCGGCGCGGATGCGCACCCCTTCGGCGTCACCGTCGATCCATGCGCCGTGGCCGACCAAAGCGATTTTTCGTGCCCAAAGGGCGAGTCGCCGTCCGATCGGCCCACGCCTACGGCGTTGGGCGAAGTCGAGCCACCAAGCCCCCCACGCTCCGAGTCGATGCGTCCCCCACGGCGCGTCGAGTCCGTCCTCCTCGGATGTCATCGGCGACGCTCCGCGCGCCGAGCGAGACGTGCGGCTTCCCGGGCCTTCGCGATCCGTAGAAACCGTTGAAACGCGTAGACGTGACTGACGACGATGCCGTCGACGCCGTTCACGAACTGACGCCTCAGGAAGTACTGTTTCAAGAAGGCGAGCAGTGGAAGAAGGAGAAGTGCGAAAAACGACGGTTCGCGCCCTTCGGACCGCCATTTGACCGCTTGCGCGGTCGTGTAGTCGTTGATCTTCTCGACGTGATGCGCGAGCGATCGGAACGAACGGTGAATAAGCACTCCGTCCAAACGACCGACGCCGCCCTCGCGCACGACGACCGAATCATGCACGGGATCGTCCCGAAATCCGGCGCGATCCCGACGGTAAAGGCGCAGGGGCCTCTGATAAACCGTCCACGGATGCCCCTCGTCTTGGAACGGGTAGATCGGAACCACCGCGACGGCGTAGGCCGATGCGGGCGGCTCTCCCGTGCGGAAGAGGTCGACGACGCTCCGCACCATCTCGGGAGACGGTTCTTCGTCGGCATCGAGGTTGAGCACCCAATGATGCCGGCAGAGACCTTCCGCGTGAATCTTCTGCGCTCCGTACCCCGTCCAATCTCGATGAAAAACCCGCGCGCCGGCCGCCCGCGCGACGTCCTGAGTGCCGTCGTTGCTTCCCGAATCCACCACCACGACGTCGTCCGACAATGCCGCAACGGCAGCCAAGACGACCGGCAGCCTGTCGGCCTCGTTCTTCGTGATGATCGTGACGGAGATCGGCGGCTTCATGCGGGTTCCTTGCCGGGCAGCCCCCACGACGCCGGGCGTCCCGCGGCGACGAACGCAACGAGCGTGAGGTACGTCATCGTCCGTCGCCGTTGACTCGCCACAAGTCCGAACGTCAGGGCGGTGACCACCACCGCGACGAGCGCGTTCACGACGAGCCGAGTCATTCTCCATGACGTCAGCAACACCGCCGTCGGCGCCGAAAACGCCCGACGGTAGTAGAGGAGTCGCGACCGCAGCATCTCGATCTGGGCTTCCCGCCGGAGCGTCGTCACGCTCGCGCCTTTGCCGTGGACGACGGACACCGCGGGCACGAAAACGACCCGCCACCCTGCGCGGCGCAGGCGAAGGCACCACTCCGTCTCCTCGAAGTAGAAGAAAAACGCTTCGTCGAACCCGCCGACCGCCGCCACCGCTTCGCGGCGCACCAACATGCAGGCACCGACGAGAGTTTCCACGTCATGCGGGCTCGCCCCCCCGACCTCGGGCGTTCGGCTCCGACGTAATCCGACTTCCGATAGGGGCGTCGGCGCCCACCCCCACGCTCGGGCCGGTCGGCCGTCGAGCCCCTCGAGGCCCGGTCCGACGAGACCGATACGCGGATCTCGACCGATCGCCGCGATCAGTCCATCCACGACGTCCCGCGTCAACACGCAGTCGTTGTTCAGAACGAGGACGTATCGATGCGTTCCCCGTGTCAAGCCGAGATTCACGGCACGCCCGAATCCGAGGTTCCAACGGGAGGCGACGATTTCGACGCGAGGATGCCGTTCCCTCACCGCGGCGATCGAGTCGTCCGAACTCCCGTTGTCCACCACGAGAACGTCGTCGGAGGCGTCGACGGCCCCTTCGACGGCGGCCAACGCCCGCAGGAGAAGGTCGCTACCGTTGCGATGTGGAATGACGACGAGAAGACGCTTCATGGACGACGTCGGCACGATACCGCACCCCGTCACTCGCATCCTCCACCGACGGAGTATCGTATCGGGCGAATGACGTCTCCTTCGAACAAAGGCACCCCGTATCAGCTCTTCGCGTTGGCGCTCAGCGTGACCGCCTTGTTCGCGCTCATCGTCCAGTTGTTCTTCGCCGGAAAACCGGAAACCCGCAAAGTTCTGCTGATCGCGGACTCGATTCTCTGCATTGCGTTCTTCATCGACTTCGTCATCCACTTGGTGACCGCCGATTCGAAGTGGCGCTATCTCGCGACATGGGGTTGGATCGATCTCGTTTCGAGTATCCCGGTGTTCATGATCGGGCGCTGGGGCCGCGTCGCTCGCGTCGCCCGCGCTCTGCAATGGATCCGCGCCGTTCGCATCTCGACGATCCTTTGGAAGGCTCTTCTCATCGAGAAACGGCGGAGCGCGGGCCTCGCGTCGATCGTCGTCGCCTTTTGGCTTTTGATCGGCGGCAGTGTCGCGATCCTCGAATTCGAGCGGGTGCCCGGCGCGAACATCCTCACCGCCGAAGACGCACTTTGGTGGGCGCTTTCCACCATGACGACCGTCGGCTACGGAGACCGCTTTCCCGTAACGACGGAAGGTCGCATGATCGCGGCCGTCCTCATGATCACCGGTGTCGGGCTGTTCGGCGTCCTATCCGGCACGATCGCCGGGTGGTTCCTGACGTCGAAAACGAACGCGCACGATTCGGAAGACGCATCGGTCGCCGCGGAACTGGCCTCGCTCCGCAAAGCGGTCGACAAACTTTCGGAACGACGCGATCCGTGATCGGATCGGCGGAACACCCGCCGCCCCGCTAGACTGCGCCGCATGTCGTTCGTTCGCCCACTCGTCGCGACGCTGCGCTCGGCAGCCGCGGCCCGCCCCGTCGCCCTCGGATTCCTGCTCGTCGGGGCGGCCGTGGCGGGCCTCTCCCCCATCGTCGCGGGAAAGTTGGGCGAAGCGTTGTTCGACGCGGTCTCCCGAAGTCGTGCCGGAATCGAACCCGCCTCGGCGACTTGGACCGCGAACGGCGTCTGCCTGGTCGGAGGGCTGCTGATCGGAGCGGGCCTCCTGCTCCGTCCGGCACAAAGGCTCCGTTTCGAACGCGTGGCGCAGTCGCTCGGCGACGGCGTGACGGCACGCATCCTCGCGGTCACCGCGACGCTCGATCTCGATCAGACCCAAAACCCCGACTATCTCGATCGCGTCCATCGGATCCAATCCGAGGCCCCTTCACGCGCCCTTCGCATGCTCGACGGGCTCCTTCGCCAGGTCCGTGGTGTCGTCGGACTCGCGGCCGCCGCGTGGGTCCTCGCCCCCCTCGGCGTCGGCTGGCTGTTGCTCGCCGTCGCGACGTTGCCGGGTGCATGGCTGCGGACGGTGCATCAGCGGGAAGATCACGGCGCGCGCGCCGCCCGCAGCGGCACGGAACGGGAAGCGGCGTATCGGGCCGCCCTCCTCGGCTCCGCCGCCCACGCGAAGGACGTCCGCATCTTCGGAGCGGGCCCCGCGCTCCTCGACGCGTGGGCGACCTTCCATCGAAAGGCGGCGGACGACCGACTCGACCTCCGCGAACGTCACGCGCGCCGCGAAGCCTTCGCGGACCTCCTCGCCGTCGGCACGGCTCTCGCACTCGCCTGGCTCGCCGTCGACGACGTCCTGAGCGGTCGGGCGGCCCCCGCCTCTCTCGCGCTGCGATTCGCGGCGATTCAAGCCGCCACGTCGGCCTTGGGCCAACTCGCCGCGGGCTTCTCCGACATCTCCGGCCACGCGCGGCATCTCGACGATCTCGAGCACCTCGTCGCCCTCCGTCCCCTCGGCGACGGCACGGCGCCGCTACCCTCTCCCCTCCCCACCGCGCTCCGACTCGCCGGCGTCTCCTATCGCCACCCCGGGATGTCCCGCGATGCGATCGTCGACGTCGACGTCGACATCCCGCCGGGGTCTTTCGTCGCGATCCGCGGCGAAAACGGCGCCGGCAAGACGACCCTTCTGCTCCTTCTCTCGGGTCTCGTGCGACCGCACTCGGGGACGGTTTCGGTCGGAGGCGTGGACCTCGCGACGATCGCGCCCGCGGCATGGCGCCGGGCGCTCGGCGTCGCATGGCAGGACCACGCCCGTTTCGAACTACCCGTTCGCGACGTCCTCGCCCTCGGCGACCCGGCGCTCGCGGCGGACGACGCCCGGCTCCGCACGGCGGTCGCGGCCGCGGGGTTGGAGTCCTTCATCGCCTCCCTACCGGACGGTTTGGACACCCGAATCGGCCGCAGATTCGAAGGCGGCAAGGAACCGTCCGCGGGGCTTTGGCAGCGTCTCGCCTTGGCTCGGGCGTTCGCGAAGGACGCCCCGTTCGTCCTCCTCGACGAACCCTCCGCCCCTCTCGATCCGGAAGCGGAAGCCGCGCTTTCGTCCACATTCGCCGCACAAAAAGGGCGAAAGACCCTGATCGTCGTCACGCATCGCCCGAAACTCCTCGAACACGCCGACATGGTGCTCGACGTCTCGGGCGGTCGCGTCGCGTCCTCCCGCGGAAACTAGGCACCCACGCGGGAGGACGTCCCCCGTACCGTCTATCATTCCCATGGCCCGGAACCTCGGTTCCGGCGACCGGAGTTCCGCATGAACATGTTCTTGGTCGGCGGCATCGCCGTCTTCCTCATCCTTCTGCTCGGGGCCTACAACGGCCTCGTCGGCAAACGCAATCAAGTCGACAACATCTTCGCGACCGTCGACGCACTATTGAAGAAGCGGTTCGACCTCGTGCCGAACCTGATCGCGTCCGTGCAACAGTACATGAAGCACGAAGCCCAGACGCTGACCGACATCACGCGGTTGCGCTCGACGGGTCTCCCCGACGCCGATATCGCCGCGAGCAACCAGCTCGATCGCACGCTGCGCTCCATCCGGATCAACATGGAGGCCTATCCGCAACTGAGGGCTTCGGAAAACTTCCAAAACCTCGACCGCTCCCTCAATGAAATCGAAGAGCAACTGTCGGCCGGACGCCGCGCCTTCAACGCCGCGGTCACCGA
>CAIWVZ010000298.1 GCA_903916245.1 uncultured Planctomycetota bacterium
AGGATGCGGATGTAGTTCATCCTCATCTTTCCCGAGACGTGGGCGATGACTTCATGCCCGTTTTCGAGGACCACAAGAAACGCCGCATTGGGCAATGGCAACTTGACCGTGGCCGTTACCCGGATGGGCTCTTCTTTGGGCATCGATGAGGGCGTTTCCGATGCGCACGCGCGCATCTTTTCGCCGCAGATGTTCCGAACCCACCGTCCCACAAGGGCCGGCGGCACCGACACCCCCCGGTCCGCTGCGGCGCGGATCGGACGGCACTGTCGGTAAAAAAGGGTCGAAATCCTAGCCGCGGAGCGGCCGGGCGTCAACCCCCGACGACCCCGCGAAGGGCCGCCGTCACGTCCGGAACCGCCCCCGAGGCGTCCACCTCGTGGAAGATTCCCTTCGATCGGTACCAGGACTCGAGAGGGGCCGTCTTGCGGTCGTACTCTTCGAGGCGCCGAGCCACCGTCTCCGGGCGATCGTCGTCCCGGACGTAAGTCTCTCCCCCGCAGGCGTCGCAGCGACCCGCGACCTTCGGAGGATTCGATTCCGTATTGAAGACCGATCCGCACGCCTTGCAGGTGACGCGCGCCGAAAGGCGCGCCACGAGCACCGCACGGTCGATCGTGAAATTCACCGCCGCTTTGAGGGGCAGTCCGAGTTCGACGAGGGCCGTCTCCAAGGCTTCCGCCTGAGGGACGGTCCGCGGGAACCCATCGAGGATGAACCCCGAGCGGCAATCGGGCCGAGCAAGGCGTTCCCGAACGATGCCGCACACGACGGCATCGGGAACGAGCTCGCCGCGATCGAGGTACCCCTTGGCCTCGCGGCCGACGGGAGTCCCTTCTTTGATCGCCGCACGGAAGATGTCTCCCGTCGACACGTGCGGCACGTTCCAGAGCGACGAGACCACTTTGGCCTGCGTGCCCTTTCCCGCACCGGGTGCTCCGAGAAACACGAGGTGCATCGTCAGTTGGACTTCTTCTTCGCGCCGCCCATGAAGCCTTCGTAGTTGCGCTGCATGAGGCTGGCGTTGAGCTTGTCGACGATGTCGAGAGCCACGCCGACGACGATCAGAATCCCGGTACCGCCGAGGAATCCCGCGGTGAAGTAATCCACCGACATGATCTTGCTGGCGACTTCGGGAATGATCGCGACCAGGGCGAGGAAGAAGGCTCCGAGAAGGGTCACCTTCGAGAGCACCGATTCGAGGTAGGACGCCGTGTCCTTGCCGGGACGGATCCCGGGGATGAACGCGCCGTTCTCCTTGAGGTTGTCCGCGATCTCGGTCGGCTGGAACATCAGGGACGTCCAGAAGAACGAGAAGAAGACGATGAGTGCGCAATAGAGCGTGACGTGGACGAACGTGCCCGAGCCGATCCATTCGGGCAGATTCGCCTGACCGCGGATGGTTTGGATGAGCGTCAACGGCAGCATGATCAACGACGACGCGAAGATCACGGGCATGACGCTCGGCATGTTCAACTTGACCGGCAGGTAGTGCTTCTGCCCGCCCATCATGCGTCCGCCGCGGACCATCTTCGCGCTCTGCATCGGGATCCGGCGCTGACCGCGCTGGGTGTAAACGACGCCGATCACGATGAGGAAATACGTCACCGCGAGGATCGCCGCGGTGAGATAGGTCTGCGGATTCGTCGGATCGATCAGGCGGTAGAACGCCGTCGGAACGTCGGAGACGATGCCCGTCACGATGAGAAGCGAGGAACCGTTGCCGATTCCGTACTCGGTGATCTGCTCACCTACCCACATGAGGAAAACCGTCCCCGCGGTGATCGCCAAGGCGCCGCCGAGGATGAATCCCCAACCGAAGTTCGGGATCAACGCCACGCCGTTCACCTGAAGTTGGTCGAAGTTCTTGCAGAGCACGAGGCCCTGGATGAACGCCAACGGCACGGTCGTGAGGCGGGAGTACTGATTGATCTTCCGCTGCCCAGCGGCCCCTTCCTTCGCCAACGCTTCGAGCGACGGCAACACCTTCGAAAGGAGCGAGAAGATGATGGAGGAAGAGATGTACGGAAGAATTCCCAACGCGAAGAGCACGGGCATTTTGACGTTGCCCGCGGCCAGCTTGTTGAGGAATCCGATCAGTTCACCGATACCGGCGGAAGTGCCTTCCACCATGTACGCCGAGAACGCCTTGCCGTCGACACCGGGGAGCGGAACGTAGAAGCCCAACCGGTAGACGAGCAACAGACCGAAGGTCCAGAGGATGCGCGTGCGCAGTTCCTGAACCTTGAAGAGATTCCGCAGTTGGCCGAGCATCTCAGCCGATCTCCTCGGCCGTGCCGCCGGCCGCCTCGATGGCGCCCTTGGCCTTCGCGGAATACGCGTTGGCCTTGACGGTGAGCTTCTTGGAGAGTTGACCGCGCGCGAGGATCTTCACGGTCTTCGAACCGCCGGGGATGAGCCCGACTTTCTTCAACGCCGCGAGATCGACCACCGTGCCGGCATCGAAACGCTCGAGGTCGGCGAGGTTCACCACCTCGTGGACGACCTTGAACGGCGAGTTCGAGAACCCGCGCTTCGGCAGGCGGCGGAACAAGGGCATCTGACCGCCCATGAATCCCGGACGGACGCTGGAGCCCGAACGGGACTTTTGTCCTTTGAAGCCGCGGCCCGCGGTCTTGCCGCGGCCCGAGCCGATGCCGCGCCCCACGCGAAGACGATATTCGCGCGGCGAAGCATTTTTCTTGATGTCATCGAGGTTCATGGTGCCTCCCCCTCACTGAGCGACGGAGACCCCGCGGAGGGACTCCACCTGTTCCTTGGTCCGGAGGCCTTCGAGGGCGAGCATGGTCGCCTTCGCGAGGTTCACCGGGTTCGTGCTGCCGATCGACTTCGTCACGATGTCGCCGATACCGGCCGCCGTCACGATGGCGCGCACCGTCGCGCCGGCGATGACGCCCGTACCCGGCGCGGCCGGGAGGAGCACCACCTTCGAAGCGCCGAAACGGCCTTCCGCGCGGTGCGGAATGGTCGTTCCCTTGGTGGAAACCGTACGGAGGACCTTGCGGGCCTCCTTGTTGCCCTTCTCGACCGATTGCGGGACTTCGTTGGCCTTGCCGAATCCGAGTCCGATGCGACCGCGGCGATCGCCGACGACGACGAGAGCCGAGAACGAGAAGCGCTTGCCGCCCTTCACGACCTTGCAGGAGCGGTTGATCTTGATCACCGATTCCTGCATGTCGTCGCGAGAACCTTGGTCCTGCTGCGGACGACGGTTGCGCGGGCCGCCGCGATGTCCTTGATTTTCCATCGTGTTTCTCAGAACTCGAGGCCCGCCTTGCGGGCGGCCTCCGCGAGCGCCTGGACGCGCCCGTGATAGATGAATCCGTTGCGGTCGAACACCACCTTCTTCACGCCCGCCTTAAGCGCGCGCTCGGCCACGGCGGCACCCACCGCTTCCGCAGCGGCCTTGTTGCCCGTGCCCTTGAGCGACGCGGCCAAGGTCTTCTCGACGGTGCCGGCGGACGCGAGCGTCGTGCCGTTCTCGTCGTTGATGACCTGAGCGTAGATGTGCTCGAGGCTGCGGAAGATCGACAAGCGGGGACGCTCGGCGGTGCCGAACGCCTTCTTGCGGATGTGGTACTTGCGCCGCGTACGGCGCATCGCCTTCTTTTGAGTCTGGGTGGCCATGATCAACCCTTCCCGCCGACGGCCTTGCCCTGCTTCCGAACCACGACTTCGTTGTCGTAGCGGATGCCCTTGCCCTTGTAGGGCTCGGGCGGGCGCACCTTACGTACGACGGCCGCGAACTGGCCGACCTTTTGACGGTCGGCACCCTTGATGTGGATCTGGGTCGGCTTCGGCGTTTCCACCGTCAGCCCTTCCGGAACCTTGAGGTCGACGGTGTGGCAGAAGCCGATGTTGAGGATCAGCTTGTCCTTTCCTTCGACGCGGGCGTTGAAACCGACGCCCTCGATCTCGAGGTTCCTTTGGAAGCCCTTCGACACCCCCGTGATCATGTTGTTCAGGAGGGCGCGATAGAGACCATGGAAAGCACGCTGCGCGCGCTCGTCGCCCGGACGGGCGACCGAGGCGGAGGTGCCTTCGACCTTGACGCTGAAGCCCTGAGCGAGCTCCTGCTTGAGCTCGCCCTTGGGGCCCTTCACCGCGATCGTCGAGCCGGCCACCGAGATGGTGACGCCCGAGGGGATCGCGATGGATTTCACTCCGATGCGGGACATGCGGTGACTCCTGTGCTCACCAGACCTCGCAGAGGATCTCGCCGCCCACGTTGCGCGAACGCGCCTCGTGATCGGACAAGATTCCGCAGTTCGTGCTCACGATCGCGACGCCGAGGCCGTCGAGAACCTTGGGGAGGTCCTTGGCGGTTCGGTACACGCGACGACCGGGACGGCTCACTCGCTGGATATGCGAGATCACCTTCTCCCCGTCGGGGCCGTACTTGAGGAAAACACGGATGGATCCACGGCGGCCGTCTTCAACGACTCGGAAGTCGCGGACGAAGCCGTGGCGCTTGAGCGCCTCCACGATTTCCCGCTTCAGGTTGGACGCGGGAGCGTCCACCGAATCTTCGCCGTTCGTCACGGCGTTGCGAATGCGGGTAAGGAGGTCAGCAACGGGATCGGTCATGCTCATGATGCGCCTCTTGGCTCACCAGCTGGCCTTGCGGACACCGGGAATTTCGCCTTTGTGGGCGAGTTTCCGGAAGCAGCAGCGGCAGATGCCGAACTTCTGGTAAACCCCACGAGGCCGGCCGCACAACGTGCAGCGACGGCGAAGCCGCGTGGAGAACTTGGGCTTGCGGTTGGACTTGTTGACTTGCGCCTTGGTGGCCACGATGGTCCTCAGTTGCGCTTGAAGGGCATGCCGAGCAAGGTCAGGAGTTCAAGCGACATGGCGTCGCTGCCTCCGGACATGCAGATCGTAATGTCCATACCCTGGTGGAACTCGGCCTTGTCCATCAGGATTTCGGGGAACACCGACTGGTCTTGCAGACCCATCGAGTAATTCCCGCGACCATCGAACGAATCCGACTTCACACCACGGAAGTCGCGGATACGCGGAATGGCCAACGTGATCAGGCGGTCGAGGAACTCCCACATGCGGGCTCCTCGGAGATCCACCTTCACACCGATCGGCAGGCCCTCGCGCAGACGGAAGCCTGCGACGGCGAGCTTTGAGACACACACCACGGGCTTTTGACCCGTGATCTGCGAGAGGTGGAGAACCGCCTCTTCGATGCGCTTCTTGTTGTCGATCGCCTTCCCCACGCCCATGTTGATCACGACCTTCTTGAGGCGGGGAACTTGATTGACGTTCTTCAGACCGAACTTCTCACGCAACGCCTTCACGACTTCGTCGTGGTAGCGCTGAACGAGGCGCGGCTTGTTTGATGCTTCGACGGTCGCCATGGGTCAGTTTCCCTTCCCCGACGCGGCCCCGACGGGCTTGCCGGTCTTGGTCGAAACGCGAGCCTTCTTGCCGTCGACCGTCGACATGCGCACGCGCACGCCGCGACCCTCGGCTTCCGACCAGATCGCCACGCTCGACGCCGCGATCGGCGCGGGGCGCTGAACGCGACCGCCGGCCTGCGGGTTCTGCGGATTGCGACGCAGGTGCTTCGTGATGATGTTCACGCCCTCGACGACGACCTTCCCGTGCTTGGGAATGACGCTCAGGACGCGGCCGCGCTTGCCGCGGTCTTTGCCGCGCAGCACGACGACTTCGTCATTGGTTCGAATTTTCATCGTTCGCTCCTCGCCTCAGACCACTTCCGAGGCCAGGGAGATGATCTTCATGAAGTTCTTCGCGCGAAGCTCGCGGGCCACCGCACCGAAGATGCGGGTTCCGCGGGGCTCGTTGGCCGCGTCGAGCAACACGATCGCGTTCTTGTCGAAGCGCACGTAGCTGCCGTCTTCACGGCGCACCGCACGCTTGGTGCGCACGACCACGCCGCGCACGACGTCGCCCTGCTTCACCGTCCCGCCCGGATTCGCCGACTTGACGGCGGCGATGATGACGTCCCCGATACCGGCGTACCGGCGCAGGGTGCCTCCGAGCACCTTGATGCACAT
>CAIWVZ010000299.1 GCA_903916245.1 uncultured Planctomycetota bacterium
ACCGACGACCCGATCGATCCGACGGACGGATACATCATCGGTGCGAGCGGCGAAATGGCGGGGCTCTGGGGCGACATCGGGTTCAACAAGTTCGAAGCCGAAGGCGAGATGTATTTCCGTATCGGCGAGGACTCGATGGAGCGTCCGCACCTGTTGTCGACCCGCGCCGCGGCGGGGTGGATGAAGGAGTCGGGCGACTCCACCGACGTCCCGGTTTACGAGCGCTTCTTCGTCGGCGGTTCGGGCTCCTTGCGCGGGTTCGAGTTCCGCGGCGTCGGCCCCCACGAAAACGGAGAACCCGTCGGTGGGAAGGCGTATTGGACGGCGGCGGCCGAGTACGGCTTTCCGCTCGTGGGCGTACCTTCGCCGGGAGAGCCGAGTCTCCGCGGCGTCGCTTTCGTCGACACGGGTTCACTCGCGTCGGACTGGAGCGATTCCGGCATCGCGGACGTACGGGTGTCGGTTGGGGCGGGTATCCGCATCGTGATACCGTTCCTCGGAACGCGGCCCGTGGCCATCGACTTCGGCATTCCGGTGCTCAAGGTCGAGGGCGACGAGACCCGTCTGGTGTCGTTCAGCTTCGGGTCCAATTTCTGAGGGATCGCCTCGTCGCCGTCGGCGCGGGGCGTCGGAGAGATGGAATGAACCGTTTCGCAGTCCTTTGCCTCGTCGCCTTCACCACGTTGTCGGCATCTCTCGAAGCCCAGATCGGCTTCATCGATTTCCAGAAGTGCTTCGAGGAATACAAGAAGGCCGACGCTCAGATCAAGGAGCAGGAGAAGCTGCTCGAGGCCGAGAAGGCGAAGATCCGCATCGCCGAAGGCAAGATCGTCTCGATGCGCGACAATCTCGACCTTTTGACGGACGGTTCGCCCGATCAGTTGGACTTGAAGAAGAAGATCGAGGTCGCCAAGGTGGATCTCTCGATCGACAAGGAATTGATCGCGATGAACTACCAGCGCATGCTGGTGGAACTGCTCAAGAAGGTCTACGACGACATTCGCCGCGAGGTGAAGGCGGTCGCTCAGGAGAAAGGCCTCAAGATGGTCCTTCTCCATACGTCCGGCGAAATCGGCGGTCGCACGCGTCAGGAAGTCATCAACAACATCCTCGTGCGCCCGGTCTTCTACTTCGACCCTTCGCTCGACATCACGGCCGAAGTGGTCGCGCGCCTCAACAAGTGACGAAGGCTCCACGTAGCGATGAAGGTTGAACTCCGTCTCGACGACGTCCTCGCCATCGCCGGCGGCGTCGTCGTCGGCGACGCGTCCGTGGTCGTCACGGGGCTGAACGGCGTCGATCTCGCCGGTCCCGGGGACTTGACCTTCGTCGGACTCGACAAGTATCTCCCGCTACTGCCGACGACCCGCGCCGCGGCCGTCTTCGTTCGGACGCCCGTCGAGAAGTGCTCCGCGACGCAAATCGTCGTCGAGGACCCGAATCTCGCTTTCAACCGCGTGCTGTCGAAGCTGGTGTCCGCGGCGGACGTGGCGCGCGTGCGCGGTGCGGGCGGTGTGCATCCCACCGCTTTCGTCGATCCGTCGGCGGTCGTCGACCCGACCGCGACCGTCGGTCCTCAGTCGGTCGTCTGCGCCGGGGCTCGAATCGGCGCGCGGACCGTCATCGGCGGCTTGGTGTACGTCGGACACGGAAGCCGCGTCGGCGAGGACTGCCTCATCCACGCCGGTGTGAAGGTGATGCACGGCGTCCGAATCGGGGCCCGTGTGATCCTTCAACCGGGTTGCGTCGTCGGTTCCGACGGATTCGGCTACGCCACCGGAGCGGACAAACGCCACGAGAAGATCCCCCAAGTCGGTGGGGTCGTCATCGGCGACGACGTCGAGATCGGAGCCTGCACGACGGTGGATCGCGGACGTTTCTCGGATACGAGGATCGGTCGCGGCACCAAGATCGACAACCTCGTTCAGGTGGCTCACAACGTCGTCCTCGGCGAGGACTGCATCCTCGTCGCGCATTGCGGTATCGCGGGATCGGCGACCCTCGGCAACCGGAACACCGTGGGGGCCATGACCGGAGTGACCGGCCACGTGACGCTCGCGGACGACGTGCGCGTTTCGGCCATGAGCGGAGTCTCGAAGTCGATCGACAAGTCGGGCGACTATTTGGGAATCCCGGCGAAACCCCTCCTCGAAGGATCGAAGATCCGTCTCTCGGCGGAGAAGGTGCCCTCCTTGTTGGCGAAGGTTCGCGAACTCGAGGCGCGTCTGGCTCGATTGGAGCATCCTCCGGGAACCGGGGAGACCGGCGGATGAGACCGCAGCGCACGCTCCGGAATCCCATGACCCTGCGAGGCGTGGGACTCCACTCGGGTAAGGACGTCACCGTGGTCCTGAAGCCCGCCGAGCCCGATTCCGGCATCGTTTTCGTACGTACCGACCTCCCCGGGACTCCGCGTCTTCCGCTCTCGCACCAACACGCCGAGAAACGCGATCGTCAATCGGCTTTGAAGATGGGGGAGGCCGAAGTCGGAACCGTGGAACATCTCGCGGCCGCTTTCTACGCGTGCGGCGTCCACAACGTGATCGTCGACATCGACGCTCCGGAAGTCCCCGCCATGGACGGGTCCGCCGTCGCCTTCGTCGAAGCCATTCGGGAAGCGGGCCGCATCGATCAGAAGGCCGAGCGGCGGGTGCTGGTGCTCGATCGGCACCTCGCGGTCGTCGAAGGCGAGGGAACGCTGAGCGCCTTCCCCTGCAACGGAAAACTCGATCTCTCCTACACGCTCGACTACTCCAAAGCCGCACCATGGCTTCGGCCGCAGCACGTCGCGGTGTCGATCAACGAGGAGCGCTTCGCGAAGGAGGTCGCCCCCGCGCGAACGTTCTGTCTCGCGTCGGAAGCGCAGAGACTCCGAGAGGCCGGATTCGGCAAGGGAGCCGATGCGCGGAACACCCTCGTTCTCGGCCCCGAAGGCGTGCTCGACAACGTCTTCCGATTCGAAGACGAACCCGCGCGCCACAAGATGCTCGATCTCGTGGGCGACCTTTCGATGCTCGGGGCCGACCTCGAAGCGAAGGTGGTCGCCGTCAAGACGGGCCACAAGGCCAATCTCGAACTCGTCACGCAACTCCGTGATCGGATGGCGGCGGCGGAGATGGACGGAACGGCGGAGACCGCTTCGTCGATCGACATCAACGAGGTGATGAAGATCCTCCCTCATCGATACCCGTTCCTCTTCATCGACCGCGTCATTTCGGTCGAGGGGGCAAAGCGGGCGGTGGCGGTCAAGAACGTGTCGGTGAACGAGCCGGTCTTTCAGGGGCACTGGCCCGAGGATCCCGTTTTCCCGGGCGTTCTTCAGGTCGAAGCCTTGGCCCAACTCGCCGGCGTCCTGCTCATGCGCAAGCTTTCCCATACGGGGAAACGCGCGATGATCGTCGCCATCGAACACGTAAAGTTTCGCGCCGTCGTGCGTCCCGGCGATCAGTTGCGGCTCGAATGCGAAACACTCGAAGATCGGGGCGGATACGCCAAGGTCTACGGCAAGGCGATGGTCAACAACAAGATCACGAGCGCGGCCACGCTGAAATTCCTGCTCGTCAAGGCGTAACGCCCCCATGACCGACATCCATCCGACAGCCGTCGTCGATCCGACCGCCCGTATCGGGAACAACGTCAAGATCGGCCCCTGTTCCGTCATCGGCGCGGGAGCCGTAATCGGAGACGACTCCGTCATCGGTCCGTGCTGCATCGTCGGTCCCAACACCGTGCTCGGACGTCGCAACGTCCTTCACGGACACTGCGCCGTGGGCGGCGACCCTCAGGACAAATCGTATCGGGGCGAAGAGGTGCATCTCGTCGTCGGCGACGACAACCACATCCGCGAATTCGTGACCATCAACCGCGGAACCTCGAAGGGCGACGGATTCACCCGCGTCGGCAGCCGAAACCTCTTCATGGCGTGTTCCCACGTCGCCCACGATTGCGTCGTCGGCGACGGCGTGATTCTCGCGAACAACGTCCTCCTCGCCGGTCACGTCAGCGTCGACGACGGAGCCACGTTGAGCGGCGCCGTCGCCGTTCAACAGTTCGTGACGATCGGACGGATGGCCTACGTCGGTGGCCACGCCTCGGTGAAGAAGGATTTTCCTCCGTTCATGAAGGAGGATGATCCTTCGCAGCCTCGCGGTGTCATCAACTTCATCGGGATGCAACGCGCCGGGTATTCGGACGAACAGATCAAGGCACTCGACGAAGCGTTCCGCACGGTTTACGTGCGGAGCGACACGTTGGCCGAAGGCATCCTGCGGGTGACGTCGGCCCCGATGACGCCGGAGGTCGAGTTGTTCATCGGCGCGCTCCAAAGGTCCCACGCGGCGCGTGACGGACGGGCCAGGGAGCCGAGGTGACCTCGCGGCTCGGCGTGGCGGTCGTCGGCACCGGCCGAATCGGCTCGATCCATGCCCGCGTCCTGTCGCAGATGCCGAACGTCGACTTCGTCGGGGTCGTCGACTCCGACGATTCGGCGCCTCGACGTGTCGCCGCTGAACGGGGGGGCCGGGCCTTCGCCGCCTCGCGTTCGGGAGCGGTCTTCATGGTCGGCCATGGCGAACGATTCAATCCCGTGGTCACCGCCGTGCGGGAACACGGCCTACGCCCGCGATTTCGCGATGCGACCCACGTTTTACCCTTCCTGACCCCTCCGTGGATGTCGGTGTCGTACTCGACGTCATGATTCACGATCTCGACATCGTGTCTCCTCTCGTCGGATCGGACGTCGTTCCCGTAGACGCCCTCGGCGTGAACGTCACGGGCGACCACGAAGATCTCGCGTCGGTCCGTTTGGTGATCGCGAACGGAGCCGTCGCGAATCTCACCGCGTCGCGTCTCGCGTTGAAGACCGAGGGGAAACTCCGCCTCTTCGCGCCGGACTTCTACGCCAGTCTCGATTTGGCGGGCAAGAAGGGGCGCATCGTGCGCCCGTCGCCGGACATCCGCAGTCGGATTCGGGAGTTCTCTCCCGTCGGCATCGACGCGATCGACGCCAAGCGGCTTTCGAAGGCCGTCACCGAAGACGCCGTGGTCGTCCGCGACGTCGAACCCCTGCGTGCCGAGGACGACGATCTCGTCGCCGCCGTGTCGGCCGGCCGACGTCCGCTCGTGACCGGCTCCCACGGGTTGGCCGCGATGGAAGTCGCGTCCCGCGTGGTAGCGTCCATCCAAGAACGTCTCGCCGCGGCGCGGCGTCCGGAGTCCTCCGCATGAAGCGCGTCCTTCTTCTGCTCGTGGCGGCCCTCGCTTCCTGCGGCTCGGGTCCCGAAGGTTCCTGGTCCACGCTGACCCTCGGAGCCCCCGTCGCCGGACCCAAGTACTACACCGAGCAGCATGGTGCGACCGCGCATCTCCGTCTCGTCGCCGATACGTCGGGGAGCGTGGTGACGGGGCTCGTCGTGTCCGTGAACGACACCGAGGGGAAGCCGGCCCCGACGGCCCCGACCGTCGTCGTCGAAAGTCCCGCAGGGGCCACCGCCGTCGTTTCGGGGGCCTCGGTCGTCGTGACGTTCGCGAATCCGGTGTCGAACGCCGAGGACATCGTTCTCTCGATCACGGTTCCCGCCGATGCGCCACAGCCGTGGCGGTGCCTCGTCGTCCCGTCGATGCGCGCCCCTTGATCAGGGTTTGGGCACGAGAATCCACACCCCGACGCCGTCGTCGATCGCGATCTTCTCGGCGACCATGCGTCCGACGCCGAGCCGACGAATCGCTTCTTGGCTTTCGTTCTCCGCGCGTTCAAGGTCGTCCCATCGGCGTACGAGCAACACGACGGGACGTTCGAATCCCGGTTCGCCGACGGTCGGCAGTTTCGACGGTTCGACCGCGCCGAGATCGCGGCCGTAGGCGGTGAATGCCATGGTGTGATCGAAGATGTCGGGCTGACGCATGACGGCGGAAACCCAAGGAGGCGGACCACCCGCGGACGTCCGCCGGATCGTTTCGGTGCGAACGCGCTCGACGGCGGCGCGGAGATCTTCTCGGGGAGCACCGAACGCCTGAGCGATTCCGCCGACCGTCGCCCCGAGCGCGAGCATCGCGATCAGCGCCGTTCTCACACGCGGGCGACGCGTCGTATCGACGCAGACTGCGACGAGGATCGGGAAGAGGAAGGCGCACAACGTGTGGTACTGAAGACCGACACGTCCCCAGGCCTTGACCGAAAGAAAACCGGTGACGGGAAGGAGAACGGTCGCGGTGGTCAACGACGCCTTGAACGTCGGCGTCGTCGGGGTGGCGTGGCGTCCGAACATGTCGACGACGCGGAGGGCCACGGCGACGAGCGCGGCGGAAAGGAATACGGAGGCGCCCACCGTCGCCCATGCGTCCCACGGAGAGCCGAGCGAGTCGATACGGGGAACGACGATCCGGATCGGTGATTCGATCAGTTCCCGCCACGCGATCGGCGGGATGTTCGTCTCGTGCGGAACGAGTTCGGCGGGAGATTCGACGACCCAACTCATCCAACCGAACATCCACGGAAGGAAGCACGCCGCTCCGAGGGCGGCGGCGCCGACGAGTGCGAGCGGGCCGAGTCGACGTTTCGAAGAATCGCCGCCGCCGGATACGAAAGCGCCGATCATGATCGCGGGCACCGCGAGCACCATGAGGTAGTGCGTGTTGAGACCGAACGCCGTCGCAGCCGCGAAAACCGCGAAGCGCGTTTTCGCGGAAGCGTCGTCGCTCCAAGCGGCCCATGCGGCGGAAGCCGTCGCGAGGCCGAGGAACGCGTACGGTCGAAGCTCCTGGCCGTAGTAGACGAAAAACGGCATCGAGCAGAGAAGCCATGCCGCGAGCGTGATCCCGCGTCGCGTCGCGCCCGCGGATCGCGCGATCGCGCAAGCGGGGAGAAGAGCGAGCAGCGACGCCGCGATCGGAAGCACTTTCCCCGCGTGCGGGGACGACCAATCCGCGACGAAGTGGACGGCCGTGAAGAAGAGCGGAGCGTGGAAGTCGAAATGTGTGTGATCAAAAACAGACATCAGATCCGGCTGAAGTCCGTGTCCGAGCGAATGCAGTTCGTCCATCCACAGGCTCGCGCGAGCGGCGACGGCTCGAAGCACGAGTCCCGCGAGTGCGGCGAGGCCCATCCAAGCCCACGGAAGCGGGGGTGTGGTTGTTTCGGGCGAGGTCGAAGTGGACGATTTTTTCACGGCAGGCGGCTAATCCGGCTGTAAGCCCTTATATCCGTTGAGTTTAAGAAAATCGCTAAAAATGCTCACGAGGGCCTTGCGGTGTTCAGGTTTATAGTTGAACATACTGACGTGCAGAGGGCCCTGGGAAACCGGGGCTCCCCCTGCCGCCCGAAATGCCCGGGTAGCTTTCAGGAGGTTTGCGCCAACCGCCTGAGTGGCTCCCGGCCGAGGCCCGGAACTGTTCCGGGCCTCGATTTTTTTCGGGACGTCTTCACGGCTTTTCACGATAGATCTCGACGTCCCCGAGGGTTGAGGGAAACACCCGGACCCGGTCGCATCGGCTGGAAAGCAGCCGGCCGACCCCCGGACGGTAGGCCTCGACGAAAATGGGCGATGCGCTGACGACGAAACTACGCCCGTCACGATCGAGGAGGGCGGAAAACGAGGCAGCGTCGTCCGCGCCGGTGAAAACCGCCCCCTCGGACGTGCGCAAAGCCCAAAAGGCCGTTCCGACGCAGATGATCGGAGAGCCCGCGTCCGGTTGGGACGCGATCCACGCCGCGGCGCCCTCGAAATCCTGTTTCGGCGCGTAAGCCCCGGGAAGCCGCATCGCCACGGCCGCGAGTGCGAGGGCGGCCGCCGTGCGGGCCACCGCAGGCCGGAGGGGGAAGGTCGCGAGGACCCCCGCGAGCGCGATCAGGACGCACGGGGCGGCCTCCGCGAAGAAGAACCGGGGCCAGAGGTGACGACCGAGCGCGAACGTCACCAACGGCGCGAGGACGAGGGGGGCGGCGACCGCGATTCCGAGTCCCGGCGCACGGTTCCGGACGGCTCCGAAGCCGCGCAGCAACGCGGCGAATCCGACGACGAGGATGACCGCCCCGAGGGCCGTGGAGCCCGCCCCCATGCCGGAGGCGAGTTCGCCGAGGGTCCAAAGCGGACTGCGCCACGGGCTGTCGGGCTTCTCGGCGACCGGTCGCAGAAAGAAGCGGTACATGTCGCCGAGCATGGGGGCGTAGAGAAGGAAGCCGATGATGGAGGCCCCGGCGAGCGTCGCGAGGCCGTCCCGGCCCGCCGTCGGCGAGCCGGATCGTCGTTCGGCCGGGAGAAGCCGGTCCACGAGAAGGCCGACGGCGCACCCGGCCGCGAGAAAGACCGCCGTCAAGTGCGTCCACACCGCGAGCCCGAGCGCGGTCGCG
>CAIWVZ010000300.1 GCA_903916245.1 uncultured Planctomycetota bacterium
CGAATCACTTGTTTTAATAGAGCGTCGTAGTAACTATCGTCAGTCAGATGAGAGAGAATAGCAGAATCACGAACAGCGATTTCACAGGCTAGAATGTGACCTTCATCAGTGGCTAAGTGAGCAGGAATCTGAACAAGGTCTTCGCCGCGACGCGCGAGCGCGTCACCGCGATCAAGGCCGTGCTCGATCGGGGAGCCGTTTCCACGGAGTTGCGCGCGCGCATCCGCACCGTCGAGACGACGTTGGCGGAACTCGATCTCGCGATGAACGGCGACAAACTCCGCGAAGCGCGTCAGATGGCGGCCGTTCCCGGAATCGCCGAGCGTATCGGGCGCGCCGTGGGCGGCATGGCGTCGACGACCTACGGACCGACGGGAACGTGGATCGAAGACCTCGTCGTCGCGGAAGAAGAGTTCAAGCCGTGGCTCGCGACGCTCCGCCGGGTGATCGACACCGAGATCCCCGCTTTCGACGCGTGGCTCGACGCGCAGGGCGCCCCGTGGACGCCCGGGCGTCTGCCGAAGTTCGAGTGACGACCGGCGTTCGATCCAAAGGCCCGGTGCCGCGTGCGCCGGGCCTCTTCGTTTCGGCTCAGAATGCCGGGAGGTAGCCGAAACCGATCGCGATGCTCGGCAGAGGCACCTCGAACCATTCGAGGATCGGCAACGCGAAGTTCATGAACGTCTTCGAGAAAAGTCGCGTTTGGAACGCGATGAGCAGGATCACGAAAGGCATGAAACGCGCCACGCGGTTGGCGATGTCCTGAACGTCTCGGGGGAGCCACGGCGACAGCGCCCCGAATCCGTCGAGACCGGGTAGCGGAAGGAGGTTCAGGAAAACGGCGAAGAGTTGGAAGTAGATCGAGATTGCGAGGATCGGGCCGACGGGGCCGACCTCCGGAACCAAACCGAACAGAAATGCGGCACCGATCGCGAAAGCCAAGACGAGATTCGCGAGAGGCCCCGCGAGGCTCATGAGCGACAGCCACTCGCGCGATCGGATGCGGTGCGTTTCGATCCAGACCGCGCCACCGGGAAGCGGCACACCGCCGATCAGAAGAATGATGATCGGGAAGATGACGGAGTTGAACGGCTCCATGTACTTGAGCGGGTTGAAGGACAGGTAGCCCTTGTCGACCACGCTCTCGTCTCCCCCCATGAACGCGACTTTCGCATGCGCCCATTCGTGGAAGCACAGCGCGAAGACCCAGATGAGGATGATGGTGACGGTGTAGACGATGTCGCCCATGGAAAGACTCAGAACGGAAGACGGGGATCGAGACGCGCCTCGTCGATCTCCGCGAGCGGGACTTCCTTCGCGCTCGCTCCTTCGACGGTCATCTTGAGGATGCCGTCCTCGCAACCGATCACGGAACCGTTGAAGGTGCGCGGCGACGCCGCGGCGTTCTTCAACTTCACCTTGATCCGTTCGCCTTTGAAGCGATTGAAATGCCGAGGCTCCGTCAATACGCGATCGGCGCCCGGCGACTCCACTTCGGTGAACCAATCGTCGGGGGAAAGACCCATCTCCGCGATCACGTCGCGCACGAGAAACCCGAGTCGGCGAAGTTCCGCGAGGGTGATCCGGCCCTCGAAGCGGTCGGCGAGGACGTGCACGCTTCGGTCTTGGCCGACGCGGAGGCCGTAGACGTCGAACCCCGCCTCGCCCACGGCGCGGCCCACTTCCCTGACGATCGCCTTCCTCAGTTCCGGTTTCATGCGCGACGGCTCCGGGGGGAGGATAGCAAGTCCGAGGCTTTCCCCGCACGCCGCCCGCGGCTAAGACAGCCCATGACCAATCTGCGCGAAGTCCTCGACGGCGCCGTGGTGATGGCTCCGATGACGAAGGGCGGCAACCTCCCTTACCGGCGGCTTTGCCAAGAGTTGGGAGCCGACGTCACCATGAGCGAGATGGTGGTCGCCCACAATCTCGTGAAGGGATCGAAGAGCGAATACGCGCTGATCAAGCGCGCCTCCGACGAACGCCATTTCGCCGTTCAGGTCGCCGGATCCCGCGAAGACTCTCTGGTCGAAGCCGTGAAGGTGATCGAGCAGCGCGGTGCGTCCTGGATCGATCTCAACTGCGGATGCCCCATCGAGTCGATGACGCGAAAGGGCCTCGGTTCGTCGCTGCTGCAGCGTCCGACCAAGCTTGGTCGTCTCGTCGCGGCGATGAAGGCGGCGGTCTCGATTCCGGTCACGGTGAAGATCCGGCTCGGCTACGACGACGACGCGTTGAATTACATGACCGTGGCTCGCGCCGCGGTCGAAGGTGGCGCCGACGCCATCGGGGTGCACGGTCGCACGCGCACGCAGCGCTATCGGAAGTTGGCGAGTTGGGAAGCGGTCGGAGAAGTTGCCGCCGCCGTGCCCGTTCCCGTGATCGGCAACGGAGACATCTTGTTCCCGCGCGACATCGTTCGTGGTCGCGAGATCGCGAAGTGCGCCGCGGTGATGATCGCGCGCGGAGCGTTGATCAAGCCGTGGATTTTTCGGGAGGCGAAGACCGGCGTCGATGAAGATCCGACCGCCGAGGAACGTCTCGCTCTCTATCGCCGATACGTCGCGATCGGACTCGAACACTTCGGCGACGACGAACGCGGACGCAAGCGCCTTCGCGGTTTCCTCGAATGGCATCTGCAATGGTGGTGCCGTCACGTGCCTCGACGTCCCGACGGCACCTATCCGCAGATGCAGGAGCGCGAAGAGCACTTCTCTCCGCGTTCGGATTGGGAAGCGTTCCTTTGGCGCAACGACCCGGCGGCGCATCAATGGCTCGCCACGTATCTTCTCGACGGCGAGGCGGTGGCCGGTCCGCAGCCTCCGCCGCCCGAAGCCGGAGGGGGCGAGCGCGACGAGATGCCCGAAGGCTGACCGGGAGTCTCCACCATGCGGTTGTCCTGTGTGCAAATGGACGTGCGTTTCGCGGACGTCGCGGGCAATCTCGCGACGATCGCGCGGCACATCGAAGAGGAAGGTGCACGACGGGCGGATCTCGTCGTGTTCCCCGAATGCGCCACGTCGGGCTACGTCTTTCACGACGTCGACGAGGCGAGGCGCGCCGCCGTCCGCGTCGACGGTCCGGAGATCGACGGCTTGGTGGACGCCTGCCGACGTGCGGCGACGACCGCCGCCGTCGGGATTCTCGAGCGGGCACCGGAAGGGCATCTGCAAAACGCGGTGGTCTTTCTCGACGGGAACGGGGTTCTCGGCGTCTATCGCAAGACCCATCTTCCGCACATGGGTGTCGATCGGTTCGTGCGTGCCGGCCTCGCGCTGTCTCCGGAGGTGGTCGTCGCCGGCGTGCGGGTCGCCGCCCTCGTCTGCTACGACGGCACGTTCCCCGAACCGGCTCGCGTGCTCGCGCTTCGTGGAGCCGACCTGCTGATTCTCCCGACGAATTGGCCGAATCAGGAAGCGGAGAAGGGGACGTTCCTGCCGCCGACGCGGGCTCTCGAAAACGTGGTGTGGGTGGCCGCGGTCAATCGTGCGGGCCCCGAACGCGGCATCGACTTTCTCGGCAATTCGTCGATCTGCGATCCCGGTGGCCGTCGCGTCGCGACGGCGGGTGTCGAGCCGACGGTACTGCGCGCCGACATCGATCCGGCCGATGCGCGACGCAAGCGCCGCGACACCGTGCCCGGCGAGTTGTGGGTGGATCGGTTCGCGGATCGACGTCCCGATCTCTACGATCGCATCGTCGACGGCGGTGGGACCTCGGGGATCCATCCTTCGCCGCGGACGTAGATTTCGTGCGGGCGGAAGCGCGCCTTGTAGTCCATCGTTCGCGAACCGTCGATCCAGTACCCGAGATGGACGTGGGGAACGTTCATGTCGCGTGCGAGAAGGATCGCCCATCCGATGTAGGCGGTGCCCAATGATCGATCGGACATGTCGGGGTCCCACGCCGAGTAGACCAAAGACCAATGTCGCGGGCTGACGTCGACGATGCCGACCGTGACGAGGCGACCTTCGAGGCGCCCCGAGATTTCGAGCGTTTGGACCGGTGA
>CAIWVZ010000301.1 GCA_903916245.1 uncultured Planctomycetota bacterium
GCGACGCCGTCGGAAGCGTTCGCGGCGCGTCTCGAAGCGCTCAAGTGGCGTGCCGAGGCGGTCGGTCTCGTCGAAGGACCCGCGCGGATCGAAGCGGCCCGTGACGTGGGGCGTCGCGCGAGCGACATCCTGGCGACGACCTCGGTCGTCGGTTCCGCTTCCGCCTTGCGCGGCGTGCGTCGCCTCGCGGCGTCGACGCTCTTATCGGCGGCGCCCGACGGGCCGTCGGGCGACACGCTCGCGGCGGACGCCGCCGCCTTTCTCGCTCCGCTCGAAGCCGACGTCGCGGCCGATCCCGAGGGTTGGGTGGAAACGCGCGTCCTCCGCACGCGTCTGCGTCTGCGTTCGGGCGCACTCGACAGTGCGGCGGCCGATATCGACGCCTTGGTGGCGGCGGGGGAGCGAGGCGCTTCGGTGGTCGCGCTCGCGCGGCGATACGCCGACGCTCTCGAACGCGCCGCCGTCGCGGGGGCTCCGAAGGTCGCATCGGCGCGCGCCTATCGCCGTTGGCTCGATCTCTCCGGGACGACGGCGGGTGCGGACGCTTTCGACGCCGTCGGGTGGAAACTCCGCGAGGCCGGTCTCCACGCCGAGGCCGCGACGGTGGACGAGGAGGCGCTCGGTCGCTTCGACGCGACCGAGCCGCGTCGTGCGCGGTGGCGGCTCCGTGCCGCCGAGGCCCGCGAGCACGTCGCGCGTACCGATGTCCGCGAGGGTCGGGATCCTTCGTCGTCGTTGCGGGCGGCCCGCTTCCATCTTTCGTCGCTCCGCGCCGAGTCGGGAGGACGCGCTTTGGCCGAACGCCGCGACGCACGCGCGCTCGATGCGCGCATCGAAGGCGGTCAAGCGGTCGACGCTTCGGGGACTTGGACGTGGATCGCGGGACTCGGCGATACGTCCCGTGCGTCCGGCGTGTGGAGCGCGTTGCGCGACGAAGCGGTCGAACCGTGGGTCTGGGAGGCGCGTTTCCACCTGATCGTTCTGTCGGCACTCTCCGATCGTTCCGCCGGGCGCGATCCCGCGGCCGCGCGGACGGCGTTCACGACGCTCGAAGCCTTGCATCCCGCGCTGGGCGGCCCGGCTTGGGCGGCTCGATTCCGATGGGCCGAGCGCGCGTTTCTCCGCTGACGGTCCGGTCTGTTAGAAAGTCGGCATGCTTTCGTTTCCGCCTCCGCCCGCGGCCGCCGAGCCCGGTGCCGCCGATCTCGTGATCCACGGTGGCGGCACCATCGGCTACGTGATCATCGCGTGCTCGATCGTCGGCGTCGGTCTCGTCATCGACGCGGCGATGGCGCTGCGTCGCTCGAGGCTCTTTCCGCCCGACGTGACGGCGGTGTTGGAAGAACGGATCGCCCGTCGGGACATCGCGGGTGCGGTCGATGCCGCGAAACAGTCGCCGGGCGTCCTCGCGCCCATTCTCGCGGCCGGACTCGAGCGGGCCGATCGGGGACTGGCTTCGGCCGAAGAGGCCGCCTCGGCCGCCGCCGAGGAGGCGACGCTGCGGCTCTCGGGGCGCATCGGCTGGATCGCACTCATCGCCACCACGGCACCGCTTCTCGGTCTCTACGGGACGGTGTGGGGGATGATGGAAGCGTTCGCCACGATCGAAAAGTTGGCCGCGCCGCGTCCGGCGGAACTCGCCGAAGGCATCAAGGTCGCGTTGGTGACCACGTTCCAAGGGTTGACGGTCGCGATCCCGCTGTCGGCGGCCGCGTATGCGCTGAAGTCCCGTTTGGCCGCGGTGATGCTCGACGTGACCGCCAAAGTCGGATCGTTGCTCGGTCGGGCCGCGGACTGAGAGCGCCGCGCCCATGCGCCCACCGAAGTCGCTCGCCCGTTTGCCGGACGTGGATCTCGATCTCACGCCGATGATCGACTGCGTGTTTCAACTCGTGATCTTCTTCGCGTTGGTGAACGAGTTTTCTTCCGCCGATCTGAAGAAGGTCGTGCTTCCCGCCGCGCCGCGTTCGGTGAAGGAATCGCCGCAGGTCGAAGACGCCGAGCATCTCGTCGTGACCGTCGTCGATCCGGCCTCGCCGCCGCCCGGTTTCGATCCCGCGCGTCCTCCGGTCTACTACCGCGGCGCACAACCTCGCGACATGCGTGCGCTGCGCGCGTTGCTGAGAGCCGACGCCGACCCGCTGCGTTTTCCCGATGAAACCCGTCCGCCCGTCGTCGCCGCTTCGAACGTGAGACCCTCGCGTCGCACCCTGCGGATCCGTGCGGACCGCCGACTCGCGTTCGGCTGGGTTCAGGCCGTCATCGCGGTGGCGGGGCCGATTCCCGGAGCCCCCGCCGAGTCCGAAGCTCTCGAATGTCCACTTTTGTACAAAATCGAAATCGCCGCGCGTCCGCGCGGTGAAGAGGTGCCGCGATGAGGCCCGGCGGCAACCTGAAACGACTCTTCGACGCGGACGCTTCCGTCCCGGTCACCTCGCTCATCGACATCACGTTCCTCCTGCTCGTGTTCTTTCTCCTCACGATGAAGTTCCGCGATCCGGAAGGGCGACTCGCGGCGTTGTTGCCCCCCGAACGGGGACTCGCGCGGGGCGGAGCCCCCGCCGTGGACGAGGATCTGGTGCTCGTGCTCGCCTCCGCGGACGCGCCTTCGGGTGCCGTGGCCGCGCGCCGGGTGCGTTTCGGTCGTGGTCGTCCTTCGGAGACGCTCGGCACGCTCGCGGTCGGTGACGACGATGCGGTGGTCTCCGACCCCGCCGACGCGCTCGTCTCCCTCGTGCCGTGGCTCGAAGGCGTCCGACGACGCGCCCCTTCGGTCCGCGTGCGCCTCGACGCGGATGCGTCGGTTCCGCACGCCGTGGTCGTCGCGGTCCTCGACTCCGTGGCCGCCGCGGGAATTCCCGACGTCGCCTTCGGTGGCGTGCGGCGAGGATTCGCGGCGGAAGTCTTGTCCGGAGGGACTCCGAAATGAACCGTTTCGTGCGCGCGTGGCTCGCGGCCGTCGTGCTGTTCTCGGCGGGTTGCGCCGAGCCCGATCCGGCGCTCGTCATCCTCGTCAGCCTCGACACCACGCGTGCCGACGCGATCGGCGTATTCGGCGCCGTCCTGCCCGACGGCTCGAGTCCGACGCCCGTGATCGACGCGCTCGCGCGGGAAGGCACGGCGTTCCCTGAAGCGTTTACGCCGGTGCCGCTGACGTTGCCCGCGCATACGTCGATGATGTCGGGGCTTTACCCCGATCGTCACGGCATCCGCGACAACGACTCGTTCCGGGTGCCTCCCGAGGCGAAGCGCGGCTACCCGCTGATCGCGGAGACGCTCCGCAAAGCGGGTTGGGATACCGGTGCGTTCGTATCCGCCGAACCGCTCGAGCGCCGGCGCGGTCTCGACGCCGGATTCCGCGTCTACGATCAGCCCGATCGTGCGACCGCGCGCGGCGGGGGACAGGGGTTCCGCGAACGCGACGCGCGCACGACGACCGCCCGTGCGATCGAATGGCTGCGCGCACCGAGCGCGGCGTCGCGGTTTCTGTTCGTCCACTACTTCGATCCGCACCGGCCGTACGAGCGTCACCCCGGAGGCCCGACCGTCGCTCCGGGCGACCGCGGCGCCTACCTCGGAGAAGTCGCGCATTGCGACGCGGCTTTGGGGACGCTGCTCGCCGCGCTTCCCGACGGCGGTCGGTCGGCGTGGGTCGTGGTGACGGCCGACCACGGCGAAGGTCTCGGCGACCGGGGCGAAGCCACCCACGGCTTTTTCCTCCACGATTCCACGCTTCGCGTGCCGTTGATCGTGCGTCCCCCCGCCGGACGGCCGCGTCCGCCCGTGCAACCCGCGCGTCTCGTCGACATCGCGCCGACCATTCTCGCGATCGCCGGACTTCCGCCGATCCCGAGCGACGGCACGTCGTTGCTCGATCCTCCCGCCGCGGAGTGGTTCGATCGTGCCGAATCCCTCTACGGATGGCATCAGTTCCGCTACGCGCGGCTGCGCGCGTCGCGAAGCCTCGAAGGAAAGTTGATCGAAGAAGGTGCCGCATCGTCGCTCGTGGATTGGCGGCGATCCCCGCTCTCCGGCCCCGATGTGACGCTCGAAAACCGCGCCCTCGCCGACGCGCTGCGGGCGCGTCTGCTCGCGGCGCTGCTCGCGCCGGGACGTCGCTCCGCGGACGAGTTGACTCAAGGCAGCGACGCCTTCGGGGCCTACATCGGCGGCCGGACCGTCGGGTCGGCGATCGAGCCGGGGGAGTCGGAGAACGCGACGTTGCCCACGGTGACCTCCCGCCTCTCGACCATCGAGGATCTCGAGGAGGCGCGCGCGGCGCTTCGGGCGGGCGACGGACCGAAGGCCTTGCGGATCCTCGGTGCGCGCGCGGACGAACGTTCCGGGAATCCGGCGCTGCTTTTCTGGACGGCGCGAGCCGCGCGGGAAGCCGCGGCGGCGTCGGGGCTCGGACCGGACGAAATCCGCGCGTGCCTCGCGCAAGCCGACACCCTGTTCGCCGAGCTCGGCGAACGGTGGGGGGATCCGCGCGGCGAGGAGTCGCGACTGCTCGTCGCCCGGGACCGCCACCGCCTGCTCGGTGATCGCGCGGCCCTTGGGGAACTCGTCCGCCGGGCCAACGGCATCGTCGCTTCCGGCCGCGGTACGGCCCTGGTCTACGCTCTGCGAGCCTTCGCCTACGCGGAATCGGGGGATCTGTCGCAAGCCGAATCCGACCTCGAACGGGCCCTCGCCGCCGATCCCGAAGACCCCCGAATCATCGAAGATCTTCGGTCGGTCCGCGCCCGGAAGACGCCCCCCCCGCCCTCCCCCCGGTAGGGGGTGGTCCGGGCGGTCGGAAATCACTTCCGGGAGCGTGGTTGACACCCCCTGCGCGTCTCCCTAACATCCCGTCCTTCGATCCGGATGGAATCGCTGGAAGTCGGCGGACGGCCTCATCGTGGCCGCTCATCGTCTCCAAGCATCGCGGACATGGCACCTAGCCATCGGAGTCGTCTCATCGTGATGGACCTCGCAAAGCACTCGCGCTTCGTGCGCACGGGCGTTATCGCGCTCGCGGCGTTCGCTTTTGTCTTCCCGGCCTGCTCGACCGGCGACAGCACGGCCCCCGTTGCCGCGGCTGAACAGCCGTCCGCTCCCGCCACGACCAATGCGGCCCCGCCTCAGGACGCGGGCTTCAAAGCCGTGCAGGACGAACGCGCCCTGGCCACCCAGAAGAACGACACGCTCGTCAAGGCCTATCTCGACGCCGCCCGCGCCGCGATGCAGGCGCAAGACTACAAGCGTGCCGAAGAGTCCGTCCTTCAGGCCCTGCAGCTTCGCCCGCAGGATCCGGAAGGCACCGAACTCTTCAAGCAGGTCATGGGTCTTCAGGGCGTCGGCCTCGGCTCGCTCGAAGACACCGTCGCCATGGTGCTGAACCGCCGCCAGCTCGCGCGCCAGCAGCAGGTGCTCCTCGTGAAGGACGCCTACACGAAGGCGACCCATGCGGAAGCGCAGGGCGAACTCGAAGCGGCCCGCATCGAACTCGAGCAGGCGCAGCTCATGGTGCGCTACGACGCGTACGAAACCGACTTCGGCGCTTTGAAGGCCGACGTCGATGCGCTCCTCTCGGACGTGCGCGCCAAGCTCGACGCGAAGAAGAAGGCGGCGGAAACGGATGAACTCCGCGCCGCCTTCGACAAGCTCCGCGAACAGGAAGCCGCCCAGCGCGCCCGCGAAGAGGAAACGATCCGCAACCTCCTCGTCGCCGCGATCGAATCGTTCCAGCGCGGCCAGTTCGACAACGCCGAGTCCCAGGCGAAGCGCGTCCTCACGATGCAGCCGGGCAACACGAAGGCGAAGGAACTCGTCGAAATGGCCCAGCAGTCGCGCCACCTCCAGTGGAACGACAACAACTACCGCCGTCGTCGCGAAGAGACGGACCGCTGGATGGTCGAAATCCGCGCGGCTCAGATCCCGATGACCGACGTCCTCACGTGGGCGTCGCACGACGAGTGGGAGAAGATCTCCCGCCGCTCGAAGCGTGGCGACTTCGTCGACCGCGCGCTCGAGGCGAACGATTCCGACGCGATCCGCGCGATCCGCGCGAAGCTCGACAACGACACCGTCAACTGGGACTTCGGTGATGCGCCGCAGTCCTTCAAGGAAGTCGTGAAGCTCCTCCGCACGGCCAACGGCATCAACGTCGTGGTCGACCCGGAAGTCGCCAACGAGAAGAACGAAGAGCAGGTCACGGTCACCCTCCGCGACTACAAGTTGGGCGGCGCGCTCCGCATCCTGCTCGACGGCATGAAGCTCAACTACATGCTCCGGGACGACGTGCTCTACATCACCACCGCCGAGAAGGCGATGGGTAAGCCGATCCCGCGCGTGTACGAAGTCCGCGATCTCACCGTCAGCCTCCCGCACTTCAAGGCTCCGATGCTTCAGTTGCGTCCGGGTGCCGCGGGCGAAGCCGCCCTCAAGGCGGGTGCCGGTGAAGAACTCGAGCGCACGACCGATACCGACCTCTCGCGCCTCGTCGACCTCATTCGCGAGAACGTGGGCGTCGGGACGTGGGAAGTCGAAGGCCACTCGATTCAGCCGTCTTCCGGCCAAATCGTGATCTCGACCACCCCGGCGGTCCACGCCGACGTCACGAAGTTCCTCGACGACCTCCGCAAGTTCAACAAGCTCACGGTTCACGTGGAAGCCCGCTTCCTCAACGTCGACCGCGGGTTCCTCTCGGAGTTCGGATTCGACTTCCGCGGTCTCGGCGGCCAAAACCCCGGTCAGATCGCGAACCTCGACGACGTCACCAACTCGCCGTCGGCCATCAACACGAACGGCACGGGCTTCCCGGCGTCGCCCGCTTCGAGCGGCCTCGACAACGGCGGTCCGGGTCTCCCGGCCGGCGCCAGCCAGTCGCCGTCCTCGGGCCTCTTCTACAACGACGGCACGCAGGGCGACTACCGCGGTCGTACCGAGAACATCTTCGACAACGCCCTCTCGTCGCTCATCGGCGCCGAAGGCGGTGCGACGGTGGCGTTCTCGATCCTCGACGACGATCTCAAGATCGGCGGCCTCCTCCGCGCGGTCGAGAAGAGCCAGAACATCACGGTCGTGAACGCGCCGCGTCTCACGATCTACAACCGCCAACGCGCCAACCTCTCGATCATCAATCAGATCGCGTACGTCAAGGACTACGACACCGAAGTCGCGCAGACGGCGTTCATCGCCGATCCGCTCATCGACATCGTTCAGGACGGTCTCACGCTCGACGTGCGTCCGACCGTGTCGTACGACCGCAAGTACGTGACGATCGACCTGCAGCCGACGGTCGCCACCGTGGCGCGTCCGATCCGCACCTTCTCGACGGCCCTCGGCGGTCTCTCGCAGCCGGTCGAAATCGAGATGCCGGAAGTTCGCATCCAGAGCGCGGCGTCGACCGTGACGGTGCCGGACAACGGTTGGGTGGTGATCGGTGGTCTCCGACGCGTCGCGACGATCGACCAACGTTCGGAAACCCCGATCCTCTCGCAGATCCCGCTCCTCGGCATGCTCTTCACCCGCAAGGGCCGCGCCGACGAGATCCAGGATCTCACGATCATCCTGCACGTGAAGATCGTCGACCTCTCCGAGGAAGAGAAGAATCTCGGCAACTGAGCCGGGCTTTTTTCCAGACTCGATTCGGGAAGGCCTCCGCAAGGAGGCCTTCTTCGTTTTCCGGAGCCTTCCGTCGGGGCCGGAGTGGTAGAAAGTGAGCCATGCTGCGGGCGATCTTTTTCGACGCCGACGACACGTTGTTCTCGACCACGTCCTTCGCCGAACGCGCGCGCGAGGCCGCGGTCGAAGCGATGTTGTCGATGGGTGTCCGCGCCTCTCGTGAAACCGTGCTCGCCGAATTGCAGGAAGTCGTTCGCGAATTTTCGTCGAACTACGAGCACCACTTCGACAAACTTCTTTCGCGTCTTCCCGTCGACGCCACCGCGGGGCTGAGTGCGCCGCTCGTCGTGGCGGCGGCGGTGATCGCGTACCACGAAACGAAGTTCCGCGATCTCGTCGCCTACGACGACGTCACGGAAGTGATGCGACTTCTTTGGCGTTCAGGTTTGACTCTCGGCATCATCACGAGCGGACTCACCGTAAAGCAGGCCGAAAAGATCGTGCGTCTGCGCGTGCACCGATTCATCGATCCGAAAGCGGTGTTCATCTCGGACGCCATCGGCATCGGAAAACCGAATCCGAAGCTCTACCGTCGCGCCGTCGATCGACTCGGACTCGCCCCTTCCGAAGCCATGCACGTCGGCGACCATCCCGTGAACGACGTCGACGCGGCGAACGCCGCCGGCATGATCAGCGTGTGGAATCGTCGCGAAGGACGCCACCTCGGATCGAAGGGGCAGACCACCGCGGCGCATGTGATCGACAATTTCTGGGACCTGCTCGACATCGTGAGGCGGGATTACGGCGTGAACGTTCCCGATCCGACGTGAAGGATCTCGCAGCCGCAGCGTCGTCTCCCCATCGAAGGTTCGCGGGCATCGTCGCGGCGGCCGTCGTCGCCTTCGTCGCGGCGCGCCTGACGGCCGAACCGAGCGCCGCGTTCGCGTTGGACTTCGACGTCGTTTCTCCGTGGATCCGAGAATCCGAAGACGCCGCGCGCACGCTGACGCTCACTCCGTTCGACGATGTCGCGGACGGTCGGTGGCGTCCGATCGGTCAGTGGAGTCTCGGTCTCGGTGCGGGGACTCCGCCCGATCTCGACGCCCTCCGTGCGGGAAACCTGTGGACCCGTGCGCTTGCGGCCGCCTTCATGGCGGTCGGAGTCGGTCTCGCGATGCGCTCCGCGATCGCCGCTTGGGTCGCCGGGCTCGCCTTCGCGATCCATCCGTCGGTCGTCGGCACGCTCGCGTCGGTCACGTCGCGACACATCGATGCATCCGTCGTCCTTTTCTCCGTCGCCTGCGCCTTGCGAGCGTTGTTTCGGCGTTCGTCCTCCGCGTTCGTCGAAGTCGTCCCGGGACTTCTCGCGGGCGCGGCTGCGCTCTGCCATCCGATCGGCGTTCCTCTCGGCTTTCTTCATGCGGGGCTCGTCGCAGCCGATCCGGTGGAAGGACGCCGCGTCTCCGAACGCCGGCGATGCGGGAGCGTCGCACTGCTCGCCGTCGCGACGGGGACGCTCGCCGTCGTATGGGTGATCGGGAGGACGCTACCGCATGACGTTCCTCCGGGCGCGACGGCACACGTCGCGGGCGTCGCACGCGGATTCGTGTCGTTTCTCGTACCCGTCGGGGCGTGGATCCACGATGGGCCGTTACGGTTCGTCGATGCCGTCGGTCCCGGTCTTCTTCTCGGGCTGTCGGTGATCCTCGTTCGGGGACGTCGACACCCCGCGGCCGCTCGTGTCGTCCCGGTGTTCTTCGCGCTCGCGTGTTGGCTCGCCGTCGCCGCGATGATTCTCCCGCCTGCACTGGTGCTTTCTCCGGCCGAAGTCGCCGCGGTGTTGGTTCCGGTATGCGGCGCGGTCGTCGGCTTCGGCGCAACCCTTCCGCGCGCGCTTCCGCTCGCCGGGGCTTCGATCGTCGCGGTCGCCTGGTTGTGGCTTTCCATCCGGCGCCTCGACGAAGCGGGGGACCCGGCCCGGGTGCTCGAACATTCCGTCCGCGTCGACTGGGAGAATCCCGTCCCACGCCGCTTCCTCGCCGAACTTCACCGAGCCGGGCAGGTGCCCGCGGAGAACGTCTCGGCGGAGTTCGCTTCCGTGGACGCCCTATTCGGCGTCGACGGAGCGCCGCTCCCGGCACTTCGATGGGCCGTCCTCGACCGCGTCGGCAGCCTCGCGGTGGCCACCGGGGATCTCCGGGGCGCGGGGGAGGCGGTGGACGCCCTGGGCGGCCTCCGCGAGGCCGCAGGCGCGATGCTCGAGCGGTCCGGAGTCGGCGACCTGAGCGCCCGCCGAACCATCGCCGGCGCGGCTTTGGCCGCCGGCCGACTGGACCGGGCTCGGGTCGAGGCTGAAAGTCTTCTTTCCGCTTACCCACGGGACGCGGAGGGAAGGGTGCTGCTCGCCCGCGTGCTCGCGTTGCAGTCTCTGTCCGAAGCCGCGTCGGAGGGGGCGGCGGGGGTTGCCGCACGCGAGTCGGTCAACCGTGCCGTCGTGCTGCTGACCGCCGCCGGAGAGGCGGCGAGCGAGTCGGTGGATCGCGCCCGTCCGGGGACTGCCGAACGGGGGCGTTGTATGGCGACCGAGGTGGACGCCGGTCGCCTTCTCGTCGCCGTGCTGCTGCGCGCCGCCTGGCGTCGAGACGCGGTCATCGAGGCGACGGCGGCTTCGGATCGGTTGGTTCGTCGACGCCCCGAATTCCCGGGTACTTGGATGTGTCGCGGCGAATTGTTGGCCGTCGTCGCGCCGGAGGACGCCGGCGAAGCGTTTCGTCGCGCCGCCGCGGCGGCACCCGCGAAGGCCGAGCCCTTGCTCGCGTTCGCGGACTGGGCCGCCTCGCGCGGCCGGATGCGCGAGGCTTTGGACGCGTTGGAAAAGGCGTTGGTGCTCGAACCGCATGTGCCCTCCGTTCGCATGAAAGTCGCGGACTTCCACGTCGCCGTCGCTCGTAGGCAGATCGAGGCGGGAGGACAGGATGGATTGGTGAGAGCGCGGGCGGCGCTCGACCGCGCGCGCGCATGCGCGCCGGACGCGGCCGAGGTGGCCTGCGTTCTCGGGCTGTGGCACGAGGCGCGTTCGGAATGGACGGCTGCGAAGTCCGCCTTCGAGACGGCCCACGCGAAAGATCCCGCCTCCCTCGACGTCCGCGGCGGATTGGCGCGGGCGCTTCAACGCGAGGGGCTCGCGGTGCTCGGCGCGTCGGGAATCGATGGGCTCGGGGCCGCGGGGCGTCGCGCCGCGGCCGGGGTGCTGTTCCGACGGGCGATCGAACTCGCTCCCGATTCGGAGGACCTCGCCTTCGCCCGACGAAGCGTGGCGGCATGGAACCGCGAAGAGTCTTTGGAACCTCTCGTCGTCGAGGCGGAAAAGGCGCGTGCGCGCAAGGACTGGCGCGCGGCGGTGGTCCTCCTCGACCGTGCGCGTGGATACGGGGCTTTGCTGCCGAAGGAATGGGCGTTGCTCGGACATTGTCGCGCGGAAACGGGAGACGTCGACGGTGCCATCGCGGCGTTTTCTTCGGTGCTCGCCGTCGAGGCGACTTCCATGCAGGCGCACAACATGCTCGCCCGGCTGTATGCGCGTCGTGGCGATCGTGTCGCCGCCGCCCGTCACGCGGCGACGTTCATCAAGATCGCGTCGCAAGAAGACGATCCCGACGGCTTCCTCGCGAGCGAGATCA
>CAIWVZ010000302.1 GCA_903916245.1 uncultured Planctomycetota bacterium
GGATGGATGGATGGATGGAGATGGAGATAGGGATGGGAAGTCAGTTACGTGTCGTTCGGGAAGATCGGGTCGTCCCCTTCGATGGCCGTCATCGACTCGCGTCGTTGGCGACCATCTCATCGCAGGAGAAGTATCGTCCGTATACTAAAAGAACATGAGCCCGAGCGCAAGGGGAGCGCGAATTTCGTCCGGACGTCGCGCGCATCGTCCCATTTCCGCACTCGGCCGCTCCTTTCTTAGGGGGGCTTAACGACTTGCGACAGCGGGGCTCCGCGTTCTTGAGCCGGGTGCGCGGGCGACGTAAAAACCTCTCCCCGATCCATGGCGCTCCGGCGCTTCGGAACGGACTCCGGCGGCGTAGCTCAGTTGGTAGAGCAGGGGATTCATAAGCCCCGGGTCACAGGTTCGAGTCCTGTCGCCGCTATGAAGAAGGGCCTGCAGCGGTCGCGCTGCGGGCCCTTCAGCGTACCGTGAGCGAGCGGCACCACTCCGCGACCGCCCGAGCGCCGTCGAACGAAATGAGCGCACGATCGCGAGCGGCCGAAAGCGGCTCGACCGCGGAGTCGATCAGGCCGACGACGTGACGGTGCATGGATTCCGGATTCACGTCGTTCGGATGGAAGAGCGTGACGAGCCCCATTTCGGCGAGTCGCGTCGCACGCAGGATCTGCTCCTGGCGATGCATGATGCGGGGAATCAGGAGACCACGCTTCGCGAATCGAAGCAGTTGCGTCGTCGTGTTGTAGCCGCCGGTGCAGATCACCAAATCGGACTTCGCCATGATCGGGCTGGTCGACGTCACGAACTCGAGCAGGTGAATGGCCACCTTGCCCGAGAGTGCCGCGACGCGCTCACGGAATCCCGCCAAGAGGTCTTCGGGAATGAAAGGCCCCGGGAGAATGATGCTGCGCCAGCCGATCGTCGACGCATGGGCTTCGAGCATCGACAGATAGTTGCCGATCACGAGGTCGCCCGCTCCGTCACCGCCGCCGATGGTGACCGCGACCGTCCGCTGTCCTGGGCGGATGCAGGCGTTGATGATCGACGGATCGAGGGCCTCTTCGTCTTCGCCCACGTAGCCGCAGAAGCGGGATTTGCGCTTCAAGTCGTCCGGAAGGGCGTAGGCCGTCGAGGTGTCGAAGATGTTCTCCTGACCGTAGATCAGGATCTGTTCGTAATGGGCGCGCAGGACGTCGTAGATGCCTTTGTCGTTCCAAAGCGCCTTGACCGATTCGGGATCGTCGATGACGTCGCGGAGTCCCAACGCGCGGATGCAGTCCGGGCGATGCTTGCCGAGCCACTGCAGTGCCGGGAGCATCTCGCCCTTCATCCCGGTGGGGGCGTGATCGACGATGAGGACGTTGGGGTCGTAGTCCTGAAGCGTCTGCAGGATGAGGTTCGTCCGCAACTTGAGAACGTCGTCGTCCGAGACTCCGAGGGACCGAGCCGCGTACTGCTCCGAAGCCGCCTTCTTGACCGAGGGCAGTTTCACGTAGTCGACACCGGCCGGGAGCGCATAGCGGTGAACCGCCGGCGAGCCCGTAAGAAGAAGCACCGAGACCCCCGGCACGGTCGCCGTGAGCGACCGTGCGATGTTGCTGCAACGTTGAAGATGCCCGAGTCCGAGCGTGTCGTGCGAGAAAATCGCGACGCGGGACCCCGGTCCGAAGGGACGCGCGGGGCCGCGCTCACGCTCGGGTTGAGGGAGGGGCGTCGGAGGCACCGGGGCGGCGGCCCCCGTCGCCCTGCCGCGGGCCTTTTCCCGAAGCGCCGTGGCCAAGGCGGCTCGCAACTGGGGCTTCGAGAAGGGCTTCACCACATAGCCTTGGGCACCCGCCGCCATCGCACGATCGATGCTCTCCTCGTCGGCGTACGCCGTGAGGAACACCATGGCGGGGTCGTGACGGTCGCGCAGCATCGCCGCCGTCTCGATGCCGTCGCGTTTTCCTTTCAACCGGATGTCCATGATCACCAAGTCGGGAGGGTGGGCTCCCGCGGTGATGAGGGCGTCTTCGCCGTTCGCAGCGACTCCGACGACGACGTAGCCGAGTTCTTCGGCGAGGACGCGCAAGTGCAACTGAACGATGCCGTCGTCTTCGACGATCAGGATTTTCGGAGGATTGGGGTTCACGAGGTCGGCTCCTCGACCGGGAACGTGACCACGAACCGTGTGGCCGGTTCGCGAACGAGAATGACTTCGCCTCCGAGTTGGGTCGCGAGGTCGCGGATGAGAGTTTGGCCGAGCGTCTCCTGCGAGTTGCCGCGGTGTTCGCGGAAACCCATTCCGTCGTCGGCCACTTCGAGAAGGATGCGGCCGTCCACCGAAGTGCACGAGACTCGTATCGTGCCGCTGACGGCACCCGGGAATCCGTGTTTGATCGCGTTCGTCACCAGTTCGTTCACGATCAGCCCGCAGGAGAGGGCGCGGTCGAGGTCGAGACGGATCTCCTCGATGTGCGTGTCGATCCGAATGCGTTCGGGCGGGTCGATGTGCGACTGCGCGAGGTTGCCGATCAGGAGACCGAGGTAGACGCGGAGGTCGACCATTTCCAAATCGCGCGCCCCGAACAGCTGTTCGTGGATCAGCGCCATCGAACGGATGCGATCCTGACTCTCCTGGAACTTCTCGAGAGCCTTCGCGTCCTTGATCTCACGAGATTGAAGGTCGAGGAGACTCGTGATGACCTGCAGGTTGTTCTTGACGCGGTGATGGA
>CAIWVZ010000303.1 GCA_903916245.1 uncultured Planctomycetota bacterium
CACGTGCCGCCGATACCGCCGTCGTCGTACGTATCACCACGGATCGCGGACTCCTCGAAAAACGCTTCTCCATCCCGGCGGGGCCCGCGAGCCGAATCCCTCTCCTCTTGGACGACGTCCCGACATGGGCATTCGCCGCCGAATTGCGCGACGTCGCGGTATCTCCCGAGATCGCGACGACGATCACCTGCCTCCCGCGACGCGCGGGGATCGGGATCGGAGGAGCCCCGCACCGATCTCGAATCCTCGCCGGAGACCCCATCGGCCTCACGCTCGGAGGTATTCCGCAATCCTCGAGACGCGTCCGCGTACACGTGAACTTCCTCATCCTGAACCGTTCGTTCCCGATGGTCGGCACCGTCGCCGTCACGCCCGGAACGACACCCCTGCCGGTGGTCTTCGACGGCACCGCGACGTGGACCTCGGCCTACCCGGGTCTCACGCCTCGAACCTTGGCGGAACTGATGCGACGCCATTTGGCTCCGGTCGGTCGCGACGAAATCTCCGCCAGGATCCATGTCGAAGCCCTCCTCGAGGACGGCGTCACCCGCCTCGCACGGAGCGATCCTTTCGACGTCACGTTCTTCCTGCCGCGCGACCCGTGACGCGCTAGGATGACCCCATGCTGCAAGGTGCGGAAACGACGACGTCCACGCTCGGCGATGCGATCGCGATGTTGCATCCGCTGTTGGTGCATTTTCCGATCGCGCTGATCATCACCGCAGTGCCCGCGGAATTCCTTCGCCTCCGTCGAGGCTCGGACGCCGCGTCCCCGACGGCACGCTTTCTCGTGATGGTCGGTGCGTTGGGCGCGCTTCTCGCCGGCGTGACGGGTTGGATCAAAGCGGCCGTCGACGGCGGCGGTTACGACGGGCGCGATCTCGGGTGGCATAAATGGTCGGGCGTCGCCTTCACCGTGATCGCGGTCGTTCTCGCATGCATCGCCCCACGGGCCGAACAAGCTCCGGGACGCCTGAAGGCGTTCCGTCTTCTGCTCGTCGCCGCGGCGGCGATCCTTTTGATCGTCGGCCACTACGGTGCGACCCTCGCGGGCCACACCCTCGATTTCAGCCTGTTCACCAAAGCGCTCTCGGGAGGCTGACGTTCGATGCGCCACTCCGCGACGCCTCCGGACGGCCCCGCCGAATCACCGGCGACCTTCCGACTCGTGTGGTGCGGGGTCGCGGCCGGTCTCATCGCGCTCGTATGGATGGTCCAAGTGCGCATCACGGCCGGCGACGGCATCATGCTGCGCCATCGGATGACCGCTCCGGAAACGCGTCCAAGCGGCGGCCGACTCCTGAAGGCCCAGGTGCTGACTTCCGCGCGCATCCCGATGTCGGGCGTACGCGTCGTCGCCGTTCGTGGATTCGGCGCGTCCGGCATCGAAGTGGCGGAAACACGCTCCGACGAGAAGGGTTGGTACGCGATCGAAGTTCCGCCCGACGCCACGCGCCTCGTGGCGCGTATCGGCGAACGACGTGCCGAAGTGTGGCTGAAGCCCGACGGCGCATCTCCCGATTTGATCCTGCGTTAGGTCCGCGGATCCGCCCCTTCGATGCGGCATGTCGCTCCGCGGCCCGCATGCGAGAAACTCCGTCGTCACCCTGCCGGATGCGCTTCGTCCCCCGGTAGAATGTCCGCATGCGCCGCATGCTTTCGGTTCTCGTCGGACTCGCGCTGATCGCCCTTCCGGCTCGGGCTCAATGGAGTCCGGCATCGGCTCAATGGGGCAAGTCGGCCGCGACGGACGTACGCGTCATGACGTGGAACGTGAAGGACGGCATCTGCTCCACCAATGCGAAGCAGAACGGCGCCAACAACTGGACCGCGATCGCCCGCGTCATCGCAGCCCTGCAGCCCGACATCCTTCTCCTCCAAGAGACGGGCGATAACTCCGGCAACGGCACGGGTGGCGGCGTCGACTCGGTCGTCAATCTCACCACGACCCTCGATCGCCTGATGAAGGGCGGAACCGACCCCTTCAACGCCAACGCCGCGGTGACCGCGTACGTGCAGCTGTGGGCTCCCGGCTACGACCTTCCCCACGTATTCGTGTCGTCGGATTCCGACGGCTTCAACAGGAACGTGATTCTGTCGCGATGGCCGTTCGTCGACCTCAACGGCGACACGAAGTCGAAGCTCATCGACATCCCGACGGTTACCGCCCACCTTTGGGCGCCGGGCGGAGACGGAGGCATCCGCGGCTTCATGTTCGGCGAAATCGATCTTCCGTCGACCTACGCGGGTGATCTCGTCGTCGGCAACGCGCACCTGAAAGCCGGCAGCGCCGCGTCGGACCACACGCAACGGGAAAACGCGGCCCGCAACGTGGCCTACTACATCGATCATCTGTTGAACGGCGCCGGGACCGGCATCCCCGATCCGTTCGCGAAGATCGCCGACTCGCCCGCCACGGCGACGATTCTTCCGCCGAACACGTCGGTCATCCTCGGGGGGGACTGGAACGAGGATGAAACGGCGAACGGAGCCGTACGCGGACCGGCGGACTGGTTGTCGAAGGCCGAACTCGCGGAAACGGCGCCCTCGACCGACGGGCCGGACAGAAATCGCGGCGACATCGAACTCTGCAACGCGGCCGACGTGTTCACCGGAAGCGTCAACACGCTGTCTTCGGTGCGCTTCGATTACATCGCGCACCAAGGGTCGGTCACCGCGCTGCGCCGGGCGTTCGTCTTCAACAGCAACACGATTTCCAACACGGCGATGCCCGTGCAGATCACGGGGTTCAGCCCGACGTCCCAATCGACGACGAGCACCGGATCGGACCATCGGGTCGTGGTGGCCGACTTCATCCTGCCGCTCGCCCACGCCTGCAACACGGCCGGCGTCGACGTCGGATTCGGAAAGGCCGCGTCGACGGGGGTCTTCCCCCGACTGTCCGCCTGCGGCGGACTCGCGTCCGGTCAATCCGCGAACCTCGCGCTGAACGCGGCGATCGGCGCCACTTCGGTGTGGCTCGGAGCCTCGACGGCGGCCTCCCCCGTGTCGATCTTCGACGGGACCGTCGTCCCGAATCCCCTGACGATCTTCGGACCGTTCCCGACGCCGACGTCCGGGGTCCTTTCATTTCCGATCACGGGAGGCGGCGGCCCCTTCACGGGCTACGTGCAGTATGCGATCGCCGACGCCGGAGCCACCTTCGGCGTGTGCTTCTCGAACGGACTACGCATCGACATGCTGCCCTGATCGGCGCGCCGCGGCGAAGGACGTCTCCGATCAACGCTCGATCGCGTCGACACGCATGAGCGACGCACTCTCGAGGAATCCGCGCCGGCCTCCGATGTCGACTTCGGTCCAAATGCCGGAATCCGCGAGAGAAACGACGACCGTTCCCGACGGGAGCCGCGAAGCTGCGGGGCTTTCCGCGTGAGGTTCACCACGAAGCGGGACGCCGTCGTCCATGACGACGGCTTCGGCTCGTGGGCCTCGGCGCACGGTGTCGACGACGACGAGCGCCACCATCGCGACGAGCAACGCGGCACCGACGATGGGAAGATCACGTCGGCGACGACCCGCGAGGATCAGACCGACTCCGAGGCCGCCGATCGCGACGACGGTGAGCGTCCAACGGGACGTCGACCATCGATCGACGCGTTCGAGGAAACGAGCGGCTCCCGTCGAAGGGGACGAACGCCCCGAACCGCTCATCCGACGATCCAACGCGGCCACGACCTCTTCGCGACGGGGAGCCTCGCGGCGCGCGCGCAACGTCCATACGAGCGCCTCGGCCGTACGTCCCTCCGCGTCGGCGAGGTCGGCGAGGTCGAGAGCGACCGCGACACGGTCGACCCGACCATCGCGCCACGCGGCTTCGAGATGACGACGCACCGCCGCACGATCCCCCGCGCGCGCCGCCGACTCCGCGTTGCGCCACGAGTCGATCGCCGCGGGCGTCCCCTGGGCGAAGACCGTGGAAACCAGAACGACCAGCCACGCGCCGACGAGACGCATCGTGCGTGTCATGCTCGCGCCTCCTTACGACGTGCGACCTCTTCGATACGCTTCGCCCACGCCGCGGGTGCCATCGACTCGGCCTCCCCGCGATCGTCTCCGTACCGACGGTCGATCGGACCGAGAAGAGCGCGGGCGAGGGCCTCGGCCTCCTCCGGAGCCAACCCGAACGCGCGAAGATCCGCCGCGAGTCCGCGATCGACGAGGGCGTCTTCTCCGCGACGGAGACGTGCGGCGATGAACGCGCGAAGCGCAGCGCGAGGATCGTCGCCACGACGGAGCGCGCGTTGGAAGCGACGCCACGCGGAGCGCGCCCGCGCACCGACCGGGTCTTCCCGATCACGATCCCGCGCGCGCACGATACGCCATCCGACGACGAGAACGATCCACGGTGCGAGAAGCACCAACCGCCACCCGATCTCCGAGGCGGACGCGACGGAACGATCGGCGGGTCGAAGGACGATGGATGTCGCTCCACGAACGACGCCGGGGGGCGGCGCCACCGAAGCTTCGAGTCGTCGCCATGTGCCCGCACCGGACGGATCGAACGACGCGAGTGCGAGAGAAGGGGGTTCCGCCGTGTCTCGCGCTTGTTCGATATCGAGACGAAGGCGGCGCGGCGACGGTCCCCCGGGATCGAGAACGCCGATGGTGGTCCACCCCGGGATCGGCTCGAAACGCAGTGTCGATAGAAATCCGAGATTGCCCTCGCCTTCCACCGATACGCGTACGACCCATCGGCGCGGGAGGCCCGGCGTCGATTCCGCGCGGGCTTCCGTGATGCGGTAGTCGCCGATCAGTCCGGACCATCCGGAAGGACGTCCCGCCGTCGGCAGCGAGATGACCATCACCGTCGCCGGCTCTCCGGCGAGACTGCCATCTTCGCGGCCTTCGGCGATCGGATTTCCGAGAAAATCCGTGCGGAAACCACGCGACTCGGCGAAGCGGACGACGACACCGCGAAGCACGACGTCACCGGGACGTTTGGCGGCCATCCGGCGATGGATCTCCCAAGCGGCGAATCTTCGACCTTCGACGACGATGTCGTCCGCCTCGTGGGCCGTCGCGACGGAGCCGTTCAAGGCCAACGTGACCCGCCGACGGCTTTGCGCGCCCGTCGGAGGCTCGATGGATTCCGACATCCACCGAGGGTCCTCCGTCAACCATCCGGCCTCGAGATGCAGCGGCACGTCGAGCGGGCGCACATACGGCTGAACGAGTCCACGTCCGAGCCACGCGCGATCGACCGCGACACGTACGACGACACGAAACGCTTCCCCGACGCGCACCGCTTCGTCCGGCACGATCGTTTCGACGCGCAACCGCCCTCCGGAAGGGTCCGTGTCGTCGCGGCCGGGTAGACCCTGAGCCACGATCGTGCCGACGCAAACGAGGAAGACGATCAGCGCCCTCACCAGTCGCGCTCCGTGGTGCCGTCGGGGCGCAGGCGTCGCTCCAGGCGACCCGTGCGTTTCTCCGCTTGTCCCCGCGCGACCCGCTCGAGTACGGACCGAGCCCCGTCCGGAGTCTCTCCGGTCGCGATTTCGATGGTGGCGTCGGTCGTCCCTTGGATCTCGGTTCCCTTTTCTCCGGAGCCGCCTTCTTTGGGAACGGGTCGGGGACGCTTGGGCGCATTCTTGCGCGCCTCTTCGGCCTCGCGGCGCTTGGTGGTGAGCACCTCGATGCGCCGCACCGCCCGCTCGAGATTGCGTCGCGCCGACTCGACGTCGGGACGCAATCGACGCGCCGCATCGAACGCCTCACGTGCGGTCTGCGCCTGTCGAATCGACGCGTCGAAAAGCGCCGGGGCCGCGTTCGGCATCTCGGCCGCGGCCTCCGAAACGACGCTGCGTGCGAATGCGGCCGCGCCGACGATCATCTCGCGTTCGAATCGGTAGTCCGGATCGAGCAGCAGCGCACGCTCCGCGGCGACTTCCGCCTCGGTCCACCGACGTGCGGCCACCGCCTCCCGCGCGGTTCGGTCGAAGCCGTCGACGGACCGCCGCGCATCGCAACCGACGACGCCCAACGACAGAACGAGGATGAAAAGTCGCATCACGACGTCCGGCTCCGAAAGGCGAACGCTTCGATCATGAACAGGGCGAGAGCAAAACCGACGACCCACGAATGCAAAGGTGTGCGGCCTGCGCCGCGACGCTTCTCGAAGGCCGCCAGCGTGTCGGCGACGATCACGTCGCGATGGTGACGGACGAGAGCGTCCGGCGCGCGGTCGACGAGCACCCGGCCCCCCGTGGCGACGATGCCCCCGGCGAGAACCTCGGGTCGCGAGCGAGACACCACGTCGGCGCCGGCACCGTCCGTCACGAACGCACGTCCGCCGGGGAGCGGGATTTTGGCTCCATTCGCCGTACCGACGGCGAACACGTCCACGCGAACGCCCGCGTCCGCCGCACGACGGCACGCATCGCTCCAACGCGGCGTCACCTCTTCGGCGTCGGTCACGACGATGACGGCCGCACCGTCTCCCTCGCGAGATGTGAGCAACGACAAAGCCGCGTCGAGCGCGCTCCCCGGATCGCTCCCTCCGCGCTCGACCGAACCCGGGTCGAGATCGTCGAGCAAGCCTCGGATCGCCGCCACATCGCCGGACAACGGCGCGATCACCCGCGCCTCCCCCGCGAAGGCGACGAGGCCTACACGGTCGCCGCGTGCGGCGTCGAGCAACGCGGAGACGGCCGACTTCGCCGCACCGAGTCGATCGGGAAGTACATCGGCCGCCCACATCGACCGCGACACGTCGAGAGCCAGCACGATGTCGGCGCCACGCGGAGCCGCGGAAAGTCCCTCGTCCGCACCGAGCGGCTCGAGCACCGCCGTCGCCGCGACGAACAGAGCCGCCCCGGCGATCCAAGGACGCGCACCTTCCGCACGCCCGGCGTTGCGCAAAAGCATGTCCGCCCGCGGTCCGATCGCCGCGTTCAACCGTTCGCGCCTCTTCCAACGCAGACGGAGCCACGCGACGACCACGAACGCGACGATCAGAAAGATCGGCCAGCGTTCGGGATGCAGGAACGGTGGCGACGTCACGGAACCACTCCCTTCGACGTCGCGGAGGCGATCCGACCGACACACCAGAAGAGAAGCCCGGGAAGAAGGAAGGCGAGGAACCACTCACGCAGCACCACGCGCGGAGTTCCGGCTCGCGTCGGCTCCAAGGCGTCGAGTCGGGCATAGACGTCGTTCAGCCCTGCCGCGTCCGAAGCTTGGAAGAAAAGTCCACCGGAGAGCTCGGCGATGCGTCGCAATTCCGTGGTGTCGAGAGGACGCGGCGTGCCGTCGGAAGCCCGTGATCCGCCGCCGACGGCGACGGTATGGACCCGAATGCCGAGAGCCGCCGCGGCGACGGCCGCTTGGTACGGCGTGACGGCGTCCTTCGCGAGCGTCGTCGCGACGTTTTCCTCGCCGTCGGATAGAAGAACGACGACACGCGCGCTTTCTCCGCGACGTCGAAGGACGTCGCATGCGAACGCGGTCGCGAATCCGATACCGGTGGCGTCCTCCGGGCCGTCGGCCCGTACCGTCGATGTCGCCTGAAGCATGCGCGCCAACGCGGCGTGATCGCGCGTGGGCGGACACGCGAGATCCGGATGGCGCGCGAACGTCACCAACGCCACACGATCGTTTCCCCGTGACGCGACGAAGCGAGCGGCCGCTTCCTTCGCGACGTCGAGGCGCGTCTTTCCTTCGGAAAGATCTTTCGCGAGCATCGACGACGAGACGTCGGTCACGAGCGCGATGTCGATCCCACGGGCGGGATCCTCGACGATCTCGCGACCGACGGGACGCGCGACCGCGCAAGCGAGACCGATCAGGCCGAGGACTTCGAGGACCGCGGGGTCGAGACGTCGGCGTGGACGTGCCGCCTCGACGGTCGTCGCGGATACGCGGATGGCGGGTGCGGGACGCCGCCGTACGGCGAGATACAGAAGAACCACGGCGACGCCCGCGAGCAGGAACACCGGGTGAAGGAACGCGAAGCCGGAGGTCATCGCGATCCGCTCCCCGCCCATGCGATCAACGCGTCCGCGAGAACGAGGGCCGCCTCCTTCTCGGACTCGTGGGAGGCGCCCCCCGCGTAATCCGCGTGCTCGCGCACTCCGCCGTAATCGACGAGAGCGGCGACGACCGCCGCCGGAGCCGCCACGCCGACCCGCGCCGACCATTCCGACGCGGGAGCGGCGTCGAGCACGACGCCGCATCGCGACGCGAGCATCGCCCGTGCGACGGATAGAACGTCTCGCGGATCGGTCGCTCCCGTTTCGACCGCCCGACGCAACGACGTCAAGCGTCGACGCTCGTCGGATGAACGACGCATCATCCAAAGGGCACCGATCGGGACGACGACGAGCACCCACCACCATCGTCCACCCGACGGGCGTCGCGTCCGAGCATCGGGAAGTTCCG
>CAIWVZ010000304.1 GCA_903916245.1 uncultured Planctomycetota bacterium
CAGGGCAACGGGGCCACCGATGCGGGTCCGGCGATCTTCGCGCCAACCGCGAGTGGTTCCGTCAACGTCGCGACCGACATGATCTACGAACTCGGTCTCGGCGGCACGCTTGCCGCCGGTACGTCGAACATCGTGTTCACGCCGGTTGCGGGCTTCGGCTACACGTGGGCCGCGTTCTGATCTGAACGCTTGCTCCACGTGATAGGCTCATCGGGGTCCGGTGGTTTTCCACCGGGCCCCGATTTTTCATGAAGCCGATCCATGGGATTGTTCTTGCAGGACTCGTCGCGAGCGGGGTGTTCGCCCAGCACGCCGCGGATTTGAGGGCTCCCGTTCGCATCAAGTCCGGCGAGACGCCGATCGACGTCGTGACGGGTCACGCCTCACCGTCGATGCGCGACATGGACGGCGACGGCCTGAAGGACTTGCTCGTCGGCGAATTCGGCAGCGGCAAGTTCCCCGAAGCCGAGTTTCTGACCGACGCTTCGCGGGCGTTCAAGTCGATCATGGCGGTTTCCCGCGTGCGGGTTTACCGCAACGTCGGAACCGCGACGGCCCCGCGCTTCGACGGCTTCGAATACATGAAGACGAAGGAGGGCGCGGCGTCGATCCCCATGACGTGATGCTTGTCGTTTTGTCCACAGTTCGTGGACTTGAACAACGACGGCATCGAAGACGTGATCACCGGGTCGTACACCGGCGAGTTGTACATCTTCCGCGGTTCCGAGGGTGGGTTGTCGAATCGCGACGTCATCCGCGACAAGGACGGCAAGATCATCGAAGCGGGGCATTCGGTGACGGTCGAGGCCCACGACTTGGACGGCGATGGAGACTTGGATCTCTTGATCGGCCAGCGCACCGATTCGGTGTTCTGGTATCGCAACGTCGGTACGGAAGACACGCCGGCGTGGTCGCCCGAGAAGATCATGGTCAAGGACGCCGCGGGTGAGGCGGTGAAAGGATCGAACGCCCATCTCGCGGACTGGGACGCCGACGGCCTACGCGACCTCATCGTTGGCAGCGAGAACGGTGCGGTGATGTGGTACCGGAACACCGCCGACAATGCCCATCCCTCTTTTGGCGTCGGCGTGCCGCTCGTTCATGAGGGAGCTTTCTCGGACGACGGTGACGGTCCGCCGAGCCGACCCGGTCGTCGGGTGAAGTCCCACGTCGTCGATTGGAACGGCGATGGTCGTCTGGATCTCCTCGTCGGCGATGTCACGTGGGAGTGGCGCTACAAGACGCCGCTCACGGCGGAGGAGTCGGCCGAGCTCGAGCGTCTCATGCCCGCGGTCAAGGCTGTTAGAGCGAAGGCGGACGCGATGGGGAAGGCGCGCACGCAAGGCAAGCGTGCCAAAACGTGGACGAAGCAGGATCAGGAAGCATTGCTTGCATTCTTGGACGGTGAGTACGCCCGCGTCATGGCGACGATCGAGAAGTTCGAGAAGCGCAAGACCGCGGATACCCACGGGTGGGTGTGGCTCTACGAGCGGTTGCCGAACCCGACGACACGGCCGATCGTCAGATAAGGTCTGCCGAAGAGACTCAGAACGTGGAGGCTTCGATGCGCTTGACGAGGTCGTGGATGCGGATCCAGTAGAGGATCATGAGCGCGAGCCAGCCAAGGAAGAGGCCCACGTTCAAACAGGGGATGCAGCAGGAGAACCACGCCGCCATTCCGACGACGCAGTAGGCGAGTCCGAGCGGCCAATGGGCGTCGCCCTGCGGATCGCCCCGCGTGGCAAACCAGTTTCGAAGGCCGTCCGAGACGCGGGCCACGACGAGAAACTGCCACCCGAGACCGACGACCGGGAGTAGACAGAGCCACACCAACCTCGGGTCCAACGTGTGGTGGGACCGGGTGAGTTCGAGCGCCTTCTGAAGGGTGCGGAGGAAGAGGCACGTCAGCACGATCCACACGACCGGCATCGACAAGAGGTCGATGCGGTTCGGGAACTGGTCGAGGAAGTCGCTAAGAAGGTTCGGAGGAAGCACGTCTCCGATGATACGTCTCCCCCGACGGTTATCGCGGAGAAGTTCGCTCGTTCAACCAATCGCGGGCTTCCATCTGTCGGCGCTGGGCGCCGAAGACGAATAGGATGGAGGTGGTCGCGCCGATCAGCGCGCAGAGCATGTCCGCCTGCGTATCCCAAACGTCGCCCTGAGTGCCGAGAAACGCCTCGGCGTCCTGGCCGAGCATCGCCGCGGCGAACCATTCGATCAGTTCGTAGATTGCCGAAAAC
>CAIWVZ010000305.1 GCA_903916245.1 uncultured Planctomycetota bacterium
ACCAAGCGAAAGGCCGTTCGGAATGCAGCGCCTTCAGGTAGCCGAACAAGCAGAGAAACGCGAGAAGGAAGTGCAGGCTGACGATTCCGGGGATGAGGTTGGTCGCGACGACGACGCTGCCGAGCCATCCGTTGAGAAGGAGAAACGCGAATCCGACCAATCCCCACGGAAGATGCCGACGCAAATCCGCATGGCGCAACGTGACGCCGAGAAAGAGCAGCGCGAAGATTCCGGCGAGAACGCCGAACAGACGATTCACGTATTCGATCCACGCCTTCACCGCGTCGAAATGCTCGGGCATATCGATCATCGGATGCTCGCGGAGGTAACGCGCCTTCTCGTCGAATCCGAAGCGCTCGAGCGTGACCGCGAACTTCTCCACCTTGAGAAGTCGTTTCGCGACGAACACCTCGCGGTAGTCGGGAGGCAACGCGGATTCCGACAGGGGCGGTGCGAGGCCGCCGTAGCATTTCGGCCAATCCGGACACCCCATGCCGCTCCCGGTCGCGCGCACGAGACCGCCGAACAAGAACAGAAGGAACACGGACCAACACGTCCATCTCCCCCACCTTCGGTAGGCGCGGCTCGCGGCGGTCGGTGCGGACGTGGTCATCGCTTCAACTCCGGAATGAAAACGCCCCCGCGGAAAGCGGGGGCGTTCGCGTCAGCATCCGCGTCGGACGCGGAAGGACGACTTCAGGCGGAATCCCCCGGCAACTTGGTCGTTTGCGGGAGGTAGTCCTCCGCGACCTGCGGCGACGAATACTCGTACGGACCGCGGTAGATCGTCGGAATCGGACCGGGGAAGTTGCCGTGCGGCGGTGGCGTCGGCGTCTGCCACTCGAGCGAGTTCGACTTCCACGGGTTGTCCGACTCGACCTTACGGCCCTTCTTCAACGACCACAGCATGTTGAAGACGAAGATGATCTGAGCCGCGCCGAGCACGAAAGCCGCGATCGACATGAAGCGGTTCAGGCCGAGCATCGGCTTCAGGTACTCGTAGTTGTAGGGGTCGGCCACGCGGCGCATCATGCCCTGCGACCCGAGGATGTGCATCGGGAAGAAGACGCAGTTGAACGCCACGAACGTGATGAACCAGTGGAGCTTGCCGAGCCCCTCGTTCATGTAGCGGCCGAACATCTTCGGGTACCAGTAGGTGATGCCCGCGAAGATACCGAAGGTGGTGCCGCCGAAGAGCACGTAGTGGATGTGTCCCACGATGAAGTACGTGTCGTGGATGTGCATATCGACGGACGTCGCCGCGCAGAAGATGCCGGAGAGACCGCCGATCACGAACATCGTCACGAAGGACAAGGCGTTGAGCATCGCCGACGAGAAGGTGATCTGACCTCCCCACAGCGTGCCGAGCCAGTTGAACGTCTTCACGGCGGAAGGAAGCGCGATGAACATCGTCGAGACCATGAAGGTCATGCCGAGGAACGGGTTCATACCCGACGAGAACATGTGGTGACCCCACACGACGAAGCCGAGACCGGCGATACCGCCGATCGAGTACACCATCGGCTTGTAGCCGAAGATCGGCTTGCGCGCGAAGCACGCCATGACGTCCGACACGATGCCCATGGCGGGCAGAATCATGATGTACACGGCCGGGTGCGAGTAGAACCAGAAGATGTGCTGCCACATCAACACTTGGCCACCACCCGCGATGTCCGTCACCGGGTTCCCCGACACGGCGAGGCCGTCCGGGATGAAGAAGCTCGAACCGAAGACGCGGTCCGTCGTCTGCATGAGCAACGCCGAACCGAGGACCGGCGTCGAGAAGAGCTGAAGGATCGCGGTGATGAAGATCGCCCACGTGGTCATCGGCATGCGGAAGAACGACATGCCGGGAGCGCGCATCTTCACGATCGTGGTGATGTAGTTCACCGCGCCCATGATCGACGACGCACCCGCCGTGAAGGCACCGATCAACCACAACGTTTGACCCGTACCGGGCGTCCACTGCTTTTCGGCGAGCGGCGGGTACGACGTCCAACCACCCTGACCCGAACCTCCTTCGACGAAGAAGGACGACGCGAGGATGAGGATCGCCGGGACGTACGTCCAGTACGAAAGCGCGTTGAGGAACGGGAACGCCATGTCGCGCGCGCCGATTTGGAGCGGCACGACGTAATTGGCGAACGCGCCGTTCAACATCGGGATGATGACGAGGAAGATCATCACCGACGCGTGCATGGTGAAGAGCATGTTGTAGCCCTCACCCGGCACCTTGTCGCCCGACCATCCGAAGATGGGATTGATGAATTTGCCCGCCGTTTCCGGCCAACCGAGTTGGCCGCGCACACCGAGGGCGAGAAGACCGCCGACGGCGTACATGAGGAGAGCGGTGAACATGAACTGCTTCCCGATCATCTTGTGGTCTTCGGACCACACGTACGTCGAGAAGAAGCTCTGCTTGTGATGCGTGTCGTGGCCTGATTGGAGCAGCATGTTTGTGCCTCAGCTCACTCGCCCGGGTACTTCGGAACCGGCGGGAGCATCTTCTCCCACGGGCGGACCTTGTCCTGATTGTTCCAGAGACGCCACACGTTTTGATCGTTGCGGCGGTCGTTCTCGCCCGCGGCCTTCGCCGACATCGCCTGGTTCCACTTGTCCCAGTCCGACTCGGACAGCACGAAGAGCTTCGCGCCCATCTTCGTGTGATTGCCGCCGCAAAGCTCGGCGCACGCGATTTCGAGAACGAAATCTTGGCGCTTGCCTTCCTGCTTCACGCCGTCGACCCACACGTCGTCGTAGTAGAGCGCGACGAGTTTCGTCGGGTCCTTCTCGTCGAGCTTGTGCGTGAC
>CAIWVZ010000306.1 GCA_903916245.1 uncultured Planctomycetota bacterium
CGATCGAGTTTCCGTCGCTCCTCGTCGGGGTCACGCTCGCCTTCGTGGTGATGGCCGTGCTGCCCCTCGTGTCGGCCCTTCTGCTCGCGCGCACCGGCGCGACGCCCGGCAAGAGCATGATGAAGCTCACCGTGCGCAATCTCGACGACGGGAGATTTCCGGCCCTCGGGACCGCGATCGGCCGCGAATACCTACGAGCGTTGGTGCTCCTGCCCGCCATGATCCCGGTCGCGTCGATGCTGCTTCCGGTGCTCGTCCTGCTCGTCACCTTCGATCTCATGCGAAATCCCTTGGCGCGCACTTTCTACGACCGCCTGACGGGGACGCTGGTGGTCACTCCCGCCCCCGCCGACTAGGCTTGGGCGCATGCGCCCGGCCCTCGCCGCTTTTCTCACCTGCATCGTCGCCGCTCAGGTCCCCGTCGACCCGTTGCCGCGTGATCCGAAATTCGTCCTGGCTCCCGCTCCTCCGGGCATGGTCGACGCCGCCGCGATCGCCGCGAAGGAAGGCAAGGCGTCCGAAGCCGCCAAACTCCTTTTCGAAGCCTTGGCGTTCGACACGTCGCGACGCGATCTATGGATCAAGTTCGCCGCCGCCTGCGCGACCGATCCGGAAGCACGGTGGTCGGCGTTCCGGTTCGCGGTCCCCGCACTTATGGACGACAAGGGCGCCCTGCCCGAAGACCTGAAGTCCGTGCTCGGCAAGCCCGATCCGACGGCGGCCGCCCTCGGACCGAAACGCGCCGAAGCCGCCGCGGCCCTCGCCGCCGTCTTGCGCGAAAAATCGGTGGCGTTGGCGGATCCTGCGGTACGTCCGCTGATCGCACGCCTCTGCGCGCGCCTCGCGGATCCGATTCTCGCGGGCGCCCCGTCCCTTCGCGCGAAATACGGCAAATCCATCTCGGACGCGACGGGCTTCACTCCCGAGTGGAAACCCATCCTGCAGGCGCTGAAGGAGGAAATGGACCGCGCCCTCGCGGACGGAAAGCCGCATCTCGCGGCACGCTTCGCACGCAACCTGCTCGGCTTCGCCGCTCAGGCCGGATTCAAGGACCTGAAGGGTCCTCCGCCGCCCAATCTCACGGCCGTCGGCATGGCGGCGCGCGCCGGACTCGCGCGGGCGCGCGCGTCGATGGCCGGACCGAAGCAGGTGGCCCTCACGGTCGAAGCTCTCGAATCGATGACGCCGGCGGAGCGCGCGGCGTACACGGCGGCGCACAACGACTGGTCCGACCCGGGAATCGCGGTGTCGCCGAACGGTCTGTACCGCATCGAAACAACCTGCGGCCATGAAACCTTGCTCGGCATCGCGAAGACGGTCGAGCAGCATCACGCTCGTCTCGTCGCGTGGTACGGAAAAGACCCGTTCGTCGGGCGTCCCGGTTTGATCCGAATCGTTCCACGCTCTTCGGGTCTCGAAGCGGAAGGCGTTCCGTATTGGTGGGCCGCGGGATTCCAGTCGGGCGACGTCACGACGGTGAAGTTCTCGGTCGGAACCATCGAAGGCATCGGTCATACCTTGACCCACGAACTCACGCACCGTTTCGACGGAGCCCTCCTTCCGGGGATCCCGTCTTGGGCCGTCGAAGGTCGCGCTTCGTGGACGGGCGGTGCCTACGGATTCGCCGCTCAACTCGAATTCGTCGACGGACATATGTCCTTCGGGACCGTCGAACGCGCTTTCATCAAGGGATACGGCGGCGAAGAGAACTTCAACAAACTGCTCAAGGGCACGATCGACGACTATCGGGACAACTACACCGCGGGCTACGCGTTGTGGGTCTACCTCAAGTACTGGAACGAATCCGACGACGCGCCGCCTCTCTTCGCGGAGCGACTTCCCGCGTGGTTCGAGGCGTGCGCCAAAGGGCAGGGCGCGAACCCCGCGGCTTTCGCCGCGGCGTTCTGCGACGGCAAGAAAGGCCGACCCAAAGACCTCAAGGAGTTCTCGAAGAAGTTCGGCACCTTCCTTCAGGGCTTCTACTGGCAGAACCGCGCACCGTGGACGGCGCGGTTCGAAAAGAAGATCCCGGGCCCCGATCTCCAGGAACTCGTACTCGACGGTCCGACGTGGAACGACGATCGCGACCGCTCCGAACCTCAATTCGGACAAGATCACGCACGCGAAGCGGGGCTGCTGCTTTCGGATGCGGGTCGCACGAAGGAAGCCCTTCTCGCCCTGACGTGGGCGTTGATCGCGGACGAGTTCCCGCGTGACGCGGCGGAAACGTGGATCACCGTCGGCAAGAAGGCCGGCAAAGTCGAAGGCGCCTGGCTCGTGGAATCCGAACTCGCCGCGCGTCGCGGCGACGCAGCCACGCCGCCGCCGTCCGAATTGAAGCGGGCGCTCGCGCCGGTCGCCGCATGGGCCGACGCGCTCCAAGCCGCTGCGAAAACCGCCGCGGACCTCGACGCCCATCGCGCCCTTCTTTCCGACGCGGCGCGGATCGGCGACCGCATCGGCGGCGTCCCCCTCGGGCGGCGCGCGGAGAGCCGTCCGTCGACCGCGCTGCCGATCGACCCGCCCGCCGAGCCGCTCATCATCGGCGGATTCGTCGAAGACGATCTTTCCGGTTACGAAGAACGACGCGCGAAAGGTCTTTGGTACGACACGCCGGAGGGCGACCTGATCGTCGGTCGTTCGAAGCCGAAGGAAGGCACCGGAGATACCGACCGCAACGCCGCGCAGATCCATGCGTACGCGCGTTCGCGAGCGTGGATGGCCCCGGGGCACCACGTCATCCGCTTCCGCGTCGCCGCGCTCACGTCGTACGTCTCAGGGTCGATCGTCGTCGGGAGCGTCCGTCGCGATCGACAAGTGCGCCTCGATCTCACGATGGGCGACTTCCTCTATTCGATCGGCGCGAAGGAAGACGCCGTCAAAATCAAGGGCGTGCAGACGTCGTTGCGCGGGCTCCGCGAACGCGAAGGTGCTCTCCCCGGGGCGTACCCGTCCAAGTACGTCGACTTCGGCGAACAGCGCACCTTCGTGGACGTGGAAATCCGCGTCGACGGGTGCGAAGTATCGGCGACCGTCGACGGGGTCTACGTCGGCTGCTACCGCATGCCCGACGGTCAACCCGTCGAAGGACACGTCGGATTCGCGACGGGGCAAGGCGCGTGGCGCATCGGAAAGCCTTCCATTCGCGACGTGCGTGCGAGCGTGGATACGGGTCGGCTCCCCCATCCCGCCCTCGATCTCGACGCACCGAGCCGCGCCGTCGTCGATCGCCTGCTTCATCGTGGAACGAAGGGCATTCCGCTCTATTCCGGTGGAACGTTGGTCGCGTGGCTCCCGAAGTACACGGCGAAGAACGATCCCACGGCGGTCGCCTCCGCCGAAGAACATCTCGGATGGGCGACGAATCTCGCCACGGCGTCGGGCGACGCGATCGCGCGCTCCGCGAAGGACACCCCGTGGGTGCTCGCCGTACCCGACGTACTCGGAGCGGACGCCTTGGCCGCCTTGAAGAAGGACGTCGCGGCGACGACGAATCCTCCGCGAGCGATCGTCGTCCATCGACACGGCGCCCTGTCGTGGACGGGCGAAGACGCCGACCGCCAACCGGTGCCGTCGATGCTGTTCGTCGATCCGGTCGGCGGCCTTCGCGCGATCCGCGGCTATACCGCGATCCTCGAAGGACTTCCCGGAGACCTCGCGCGCTGGGCGGAGGTCTACGCCGCCGTCGCGCGTGCGCCCGCCCGCTAGCGGCGCACGGCGAGATACTGTTTCGGCCACGCCACCGTTCCGGGCGGGAGCCCGGCGGCGGCGTGAAGCGTCAGATACGGATCCGAAAGATGCGCGCGGGCGATCGCCACGAGATCGCAGGCACCGGCCGCAAGCAACGTATTCGCCTGATCCGCGTCCGAAATGCCTCCGACGGCGATGACCGGGACACCCGCTCCATGGCGGATCGCGTCGGCGAACGACGCCTGATACATCCGGCCGTACTCGGGCTTCGACTTCAGCGAATTCCCCGCGGAGGAGACGTCGATGACGTCCACCCCACGCGCCTTCAACGCCGCGGCGATCGCGACGCTGTCCTCCACCGTTTGGCCGCCCGCGTCGTCGAGCCAATCCGACGCCGACAAGCGCACGGAGAGGGGTTTCGCGGCGGGCCACACGGCGCGGACACGCTCGGCCACTTCGAGCGGAAACCGCATGCGGTTTTCGAGCGAGCCGCCGTACGCATCGGTACGCGTGTTCGACAGCGGTGAGAGGAAGGACGACAACAAGTAGCCGTGCGCCATGTGAAGTTCGAGGAGATCGAACCCCGCTCGATCGGCCCGACGTGCCGCGAGCATGAACGCTTCGACGAGACGATCCATATCGGCGCGCTCGACGGCACGCGGAGCCGGATCGCCGACGTTGAACGGCGTGGACGTCACACCGATCGTCGGCCACGCGTCGGGGGCCGCGAGCGGCGCGCCGCCCTCCCACAGAAGGCGGCACGACGCCTTCGCCCCGGCGTGTCCGATCTGGATGCTGACCTTCGATGCCGAGTGCGTGTGGACGAAATCGACGACGCGCTTCCACGCGGCCTCGTGGGCGTCGTTCCACAATCCGGTGCACCCCGGAGTGATACGACCGTCGGGAGTCACCGCCGTCGCCTCGGCGATCAAGAGTCCCGCGCCGCCGACGGCACGGCTACCGAGGTGAACGAGATGCCAGTCGTCGGGGGTCCCGTCCTTCGCGCTGTACTGACACATCGGGGACACGACGAAGCGGTTGGGTACCGTCATCTCGCGAAGCCGGAACGGCGTGAAGACCGGGGGCACGACGGGGGCGTCGACCGACACATTAAGCCCCGCCGCCAACGCGAACGCGCGCGCCGTACGGTCGACCAACGCCGGGTCCCGCTTCGCGAGATTGCCGTACGTGATGCGGCGGGACCGCGTCATCAGGTTGAAGGTGAACTGCGTCGCGGACTGCCCTTCGTATCGGGCGACGTTCTCGAACCACTCGCGGCTCGTCTTCGCGGCTTTCTGAAGTTTAAGGGTCTCGGGACGACGCGCCGCGGTGAAAGCGTCGAGCGTTTTCGCGACATCGGAAGTTCCGTGGGCCTTGAAGGCGTCGACGAGTGCGATGGCGTCTTCCATCGCGAGTTTCGTCCCGCTGCCGATCGAAAAATGCGCGGTATGCGACGCGTCGCCGAGCAGGACGAACTTGCCGTGATTCCAACGCTCGCACGTCACCGTCGGGAACGAACGCCAGATCGACCGATTGATGAGAAGCGGATGTCCGTCGAGCCACGGTTCGAAAAGCGCCTCCATACGACGCTTCGTTTCGGGTTCGTCGCAGCGGTCGAGCCCGGACTTACGCCACGTGTCTTCGTGACATTCGACGATCCATGTCGACAGCGGCGTCGGAGAGGTGCGGTAGGGATAGGCATGGACGGCGAAGGGGCCGTGTTCGGTCGGCGCGAAGACGAAGGTGAACGCCTTGAGCGGCTTCGTGGTCCCGAGCCACGCGAACCGGGCTTTCCCTTGCGTCACCGTCGGCCGGAACATGTCGGCCCACTTCGTCCGTACCGCGCTCGCGACACCGTCGCCGCAAAGCACCAAATCGGCGTCGGGAACGGCGGTCGGGTCGGTGATCTCGGTCCCGTAGCGAATGTCCACACCCAACGCGCGGGCGCGCTCGCCGAGGATCTTCAGAAGTTCGACGCGCGCGAGGCCGCAGAAACCGTGGCCCGTCGAGACGGTCCACTCGCCGCGAAACCAGGTGTCGATATCCGTCCAACGGGCGAACCGCGCGGTGATCGCCGCGAACGATTCGGGATCGGCGTCTTTGAAGTGCCCGAGCGTCTCGTCGCTGAACACGACGCCGAAACCGAAGGTGTCGTCCTCGCGATTGCGCTCGTGCAGGACGACGCTGCAATCCGGGAACGCTTTTCGGAAGAGGATGGATGCGTAGAGATTGGCGGGGCCCGCCCCGAGTCCGACGATGCGCATGGAGACATGGTACGTCGAACCCGTCGGGCTTCCCGCTACCTCGGAACGATCAACGGCATGAAGATTCCACCGACGACGGAACGGTGGTGCATCCCCATCATCTTGGGTTCGCGCGTCCGGAACCAATCGGTCATCGGCACGCGATCGGACGATTCATGGAAGAACTTCCAAAGGGGTTTCACCATCGTCGCGAAGCCCGCCATGTCCGGCGCCATCGCGGCGGTCCAAAGGCACCAGTCGACCTTTGTGTAGGGCTGCCTGTTGTCGAGAGGCACCCCGTAGGCCTCGACGCGGGAGAGCGTCGCGGTCCACTCTTTGCGGATTTGATCGGGCGGCAGGAGTTCGAGTCCGAGGACGCTGTCCCAAACGAGATTGTATTTCTGACTCCACGTATCGGGACGATCGAAGGCGAGGCGAAGTCCGTCGCCCTTCCCGCCCTCGGCGCGACGCCGAATATCCGCGGCGATCGCCGACGGGTCGACGCCGTCGAGCTTCGGCAAACCGAGCGGTTCGAGAATGCGTCGGTACGCTGCGAGCGCGGCCGCCGCCTTGAACGCGAGATTGACGTTGCCCGCGAGATGTCCCGCGAAGTCGTCGGTACACAGTTGCGTCACCGGATCGGGGCCGTGCTTGACCAAGTACGTCGCCCAGCGATGAACCATCGCGCCGTGCTTCACCGCGAGTTCCGTGCGGCCGTGCATACGGGCCAACGCGGCGAGCATGAGAATCATGTTGCCCGATTCTTCGACGGGCATCTGATTCTCCTCGCCCGTTTCTCCACCACCGTAGACCTGGCCGTTGGCGTAGGGCCATGTCCCGAGATCGTGCGGCGCGAACGGAAACTTCCATCGCTTCGACGCCGCGTACGCCATGATCGGCCGCAGCAGCGCTTCTCCGAGTTCGGGCGAGTACTTCAGATAGAACGGAAACGACGGGTAGATCACGTCGACGGTCGCGATGCAGCCGTTCGAGAAGCACTCCTTCGGGAACAAAAGCGCGGTTCCGTCGAAGTCGGCGGCGAGGCTTTGCGCGGCACCCACCTGTCGGAAGGCGAGCGTCGCGAGATCGGCATATTCGGGTCCGAACGGAGCGAAGTCGGCCGCGACCGACGCATCGAACGCGCGGCAGCGCGCGAGCACGGCTTCGCGCTCGGAAGCCGCGCGCGCGAGGAGTCCGCCGATATCGGCCCCGTCTCGCTTCCAGTAGGGAACCAGTTTGCGGTGGAGATACTCGACGACGAACGGATGGTCGTAGCCGACGAGGATCGCGGCTTCGGGACCGCGCGCCGTCAACGCGACCAACGGCCATCGGTCGTTCGCCGGTCGAGGCATGCGGACGTCGTCGGGGACGGGACGGTGGCGAACGAACGCGCCGCGGACGGCGACGTCGTCGCCGAGCGACGCATCGTCGAGGGGCACGCGCGCCGCAAGCCACAACGATCCCCCATCGGGTCCGGTGTCGTCGCCCTTGCGAGCGAGCGGCTTGCGATCCGCGGGGGCCATACAGACGGCCGTCAGTCCGTCCGCCAAGCGATGTCGCGACCACGTCACCGCATCGGTCTGCGCGTGCGTCACCCATTCGCCGGATGCGTCGATGTGCCACGCGATGTCGTGCGGCTGTCCGTCGGTCGGCTCCGCACGCAACGTAAGGTAGGTAACCGTGCGCGCGTAGAGATCGATATCCCCAGGAATGCCGGGCGTCGTCCATTCTGCGTGGAAGCGCACACCGGGCACTTCGAAATCGAAGCGCGTCGTCAGCGCACCGAGCCGCAATCCCGTTTGCTTGGCGGCCTCGACGGTCGCGGGCTCGGCGCCCATCCAGCGCCACGTCTTGCCGTCGACACGAATCAGTCCGGCCATGCCGAGGGTGCGCCCCGTCCAATGCCGCGGCCACGCTCCAGGGAGCGCATCCGCCGAGCACCATGCGGTAAACGACGGGTCGTGGGTGACGAGCGGAATGGACGGTGGACGAAACGCCGAACGCCCTTGCGCCGCCACCACGAAGGTGAGGAACAAGGGCGTCAGCAGCCGCAGGATGGGAGTCATGCTCCCATCCTAGTGTCGGAGACTCAGAGCTTCAGCGTCGTGACACTCGAGATCGTCAACACGTTCGTGACGGCGTCGACCGTGACGGCTTGGAAGGAGATTGCCCCAAGGCCGACGAGCAACGGATCTCCGGGGAGCGGCCCGAAGTTCGCCTCGGACGTCGTCGTCGCGTAGGCGAGCCCCGGCGGAACCCCGGTCGGTCCCGTCACGGCGAGCGGCAAGGACGGCAACGACGAGAAAATCTCACCGAAGGCCGGGCTTCCGATGTCGAGGGCGAGTTCGCCATTGACGCCTCCGATGGCGATGGGCGGCATGATGCCCGAAGAGATGAACAGATACACCGGCGAGCCCTGAGCCGCCGTCGCGTGGATTCGGAAACCGACGCCGTCGGCGGCCGTTACTCCGCCGACTTGCCGGTTCATATCCGGGAACATTCCCGTGTAGCCGTAGTTCGGATTGGTGCCCGACGCCGCCCCGGTGAATGCGCCGACATTGTTGGCGTTCGTACGCAGGATGTCGCCCGCGAATTGAGTTTCCGTCCACCATGCACGGTTGCCGGACGCCAAGAGCGCGGGAGAGCCCGTGGTCGTGATATCCCAACGCCATGCGAGACCGGCAACGCCCGGCGTACCGGTGTATCCGGAGGTCAGAAAACTCATCTGCTCACCCGGGTTCGTCGGAGCGATGGTTTGGCTGTTGTGCTGCGAGATACCGTCGGTGGGCCAAGCGATCCCCGCGCTGACGTTCGCGCCGAGTTCGACGCCGACATACATGTCGAGCCCTTCGAACATCGGCGGATTTCCCGGATTCGTCGTGACGGGCGGACGCACGGGCGCCGCCGCGGTTCCGAACGTCACCGTCCAGTAGGCGGCCGAGATGATGCCGGACGCCGGGGTCGGGAACGTGAGATTGAACGGACCGGCCGACGCGAGGATGCCGGTCGGCGTGATGTCCGGCTGACCGGTCGCGGGACCAAGTTGATCATGCCCGCGTACGACGAACGTGCAGGGATCGGCGGTACGGTAGTCCTGATCCTGCAGGATGTAGCTCGCACCCACGACACCGAGTGCCCCGAGGTACTGATTGGCCGGGTAGCGGACGAGGATGCCCGCGGCGTTGGTGCCGGGGGTTCCGCCACGCGACGTCGACTCCGTCGTGCCGTCGTAGATGAGATAGGTATTGCTCTGAGCGGCGAGCGGCAGCACCGCGGCGGCGGCGATCAGGAAAATTCGGGCAGCTTTCATGACACACTCCTTGTGGATGGATTCATCGCCCCGCCTCGGCCGCATCCACCGGGACGGGCTTCGTCGGATTGACGGAAATGGTGACTTTGCGTTCTTCGAGCACACCCTGCGCGTTGCGCACCTTACCGGGCATGTTCTCGAAGACCTGCGTGCCGTCGGCCAAGATCTTCACCGGCCGATAACCTTCGATGTACGACTTCAAACACTCGGGCGGGGTGCCGTGTTCGACCCACGTGTCGCCCATCCAATCCCCTTTGCGTTCGGGCTTCGAGGACTGAGCGGAAGTGGGCTTCGCGGGAGCGGCGACGGTTTGGGGGGACGTCGCCACGGGCTCGACGGAGGTCGCTCCACCGCCGGCCGCGGGCACCGTCGGCTCCACGTCGGGAACGAACGTCGCGACCGCCTCCGAAGCGCCGCTCGCCGTCATGAAGACGAAAGCGGCACCCAGAACCACGACGAGTGCGATGGCGATGCGGGCCATGCGCCCGAGATTAAGGGAAGGACGATCTCCATGCCAATCGTTTCCGGCTTTATCATCAAAGAATGAGGAATCACCGACGATTCGGATCGGTCATCCGTCTCAAACCGGGGGCGGAAGCGACCTATCGCCGACTCCATGCCTCGGTTTGGCCCGAAGTGCTGAGCGTCATCGACCGCTGCAACCTTCGGAACTACAGCATCTTCCTGCGACGCCTGACGGACGGGCGCGATTGGCTTTTCGCGGTCTACGACTACGTCGGAACCGACTACGACGCCGACATGGAGGCCCTCGCCGCCGACCCCGTCACCCGGCGTTGGTGGGCCGAAACGGCTCCCCTTCAGGATCCCCTTCCCGACCGTACGACGGATTCGTGGTGGGCCCCGATGGAAGAAGTCTTCCGCCACGACGGCCCCGAAGCCCCAACCGCATGACTTCCAAGAACGACGCGACGATCGAACCCGCATTCAAAGAGCCTCTTTGGTTGCGACATCTTCCCCTTCGACTGCGCAATCGACCGACCGCACCCGAAGGTCTCGTGGAGAAAGCCTTGGATGCGCTGCGTCTCGCGCTCGCGGTGCCGTGGGCGGCATGGCGCAACAACATCGTTTCGCGGGCGGCCTCCCTCTCCTTCACGACGATGATTTCTCTGATCCCGCTCGCGGTGCTGGTGTTCTCGATGATCGCGGTGTTCGACGGCGGCGAACGCCTCGACGCCTTCATCAAGAACCGCATCATCCCGCACCTCGCGCCGGATTTCGCGACGCAACTGACCGACTACATGCGGGACAACATCAGTGCGACCGCTCTGCGACGCGCCGTCGCCGATTGGCCCGGAGCGGTCGCGTTGATCGGTCTGATTCTCGCGGCGCTTCAAATCACGACCCTGTCCGAACGCTACCTGAACGACATCTGGCGAAGCGACAAGAAACGGGGCTTTCTTCAGCGGCTCGGTGTTTTTTGGATCGTCCTCACCATCTCGCCGTTCGTCCTCTTCTTCATGATGCAAGCGGGGGATCTCCTGTCCTCGATATCGGGACAGTCGGAAACGTGGGCTCCGTGGATCGCCGCGACCCATGGTTTCGTACTGCCTTTCACCTGCGGCTTTCTCGCGTTTTTCGCCGTGTTCCGCACCTTCCCGCATACGACGGTGAAAACCCTCCCCGCCGTGATCGGCGCCGTCGTCTCGACGCTCATGTGGGAAGGGGCGCGTCATCTTTTCTTCCTCTACATCCAACACCAGTCCGGAATCACCAGCTTCTATCCGAAGCTCGCGACCATTCCCCTCTTTTTGATTTGGATCTGGCTGAATTGGGTCATCACGCTCCTCGGCTGCGAGTGCGTTCACGCCGTCCAGCACGTGGGGACGGTATGGGCGGAATTCGCGGGTGCTTCCAAAGGTCCGAAGCCATCCCGAAGCGACTTGGCGGTCCGCATCCTGAACGCTTTGCTGCCCGCCAATCGACGAGACGCGGTCTTCCCGAACGAACTCCATCTTGCAGCGGCGACCGGATCGACGGCGTCGGACGTTATTTCGATCGTCCGCCTCCTCGAATCGAAACGCTACGTCGTCGAGATCGCCGGAGAGCGTCGCTGGTCGCTCGGATGCGCCCCCGAAGTCATTCGCATCGCCGACGTGTGGCGTCTCGTCCTCGCCCATGACCACGGATCCACGTCGGCGAACGGAGCACTCGACGCGGATCTACGACGCGCCACCGAAGCGGCGATCGAAGCCTTCGGCGAGAGGACGTTGGCGGATTACGTCGAAGAAGGCCCGCCGCCCCTCGCAAGCGGAACCCGCTAGCCGCGCTCGATCAGCCGACGCTTCTTGGGAGGCGTCGGCTGGGACGCGGGTGCCGGGCGTGACGCGGGTGCCGGCGCCACCGGGGTCGTCTCCCGCCGTGTCTCGGGAGGTGGTGTGGCGCGCGGTTTGGGCGCCGGAAACGGAAACGGAAACGGCGACGGCGGTTCGGTCGCCGGGCGGCGTGTCGGGTCCGTCGGCGAAGGTGGTTCGGTTTTCGGTGGCGGGGCGGGTTTCGAGTCTCGCCCGCCGAGGATGCCGCCGAGCACGCCGCCTACGTTGCCGCCGAGACTTCCGATCGCCGCTTGCTTCGCCAAGTCGGCGAGTACCGAACCGAGATCCACATCGGGCCGGGACGTCGTCCCGCGAACGGGCATCGACACCGTGTCCACCGCGAGCTTGTTCAGGAACGGAATGCGCGCGCGGAGCGCATCGTTCACGACGATGTCGAGTTTCAAATCCAGCGTGCGATCGAGACCGACGGTGCCCGTCCACACCAACTGAAGACCTTTGACGCTCATTCGCAGCGGCTTGTCGTAGGACAACCGTCCCTTGCGAATCGTGAAACGCACGGGCTCCATCGACACTTCGGAGGCACCACCGCCCAACAACAGATCGGCGAGTTTGAGGATCAGCGTCGAGCCTTGCACGGTGCCCGCCGACAACGCGACGGTGCCCGTGCCGTCGATACGCTCCTTACGGAATCCGTCCCAACCGCCGTTCAGGTCGGCCTCGGTGAGAGGTCCGGAGATCGTGAGATCCACGACGGCGTCGATCATCCCGGACAACGACGTACCGGGATCGCCGGTCACCGCAAAGATCGGGTTGACGAGCGAAGCGATCGGAGCGATGTCCCCCGTTGCTCGCGCCCCCTGCAATTCCGCGCGGAAGCTGGAAGACTTCGACTCGGGATTGAACCCGAGTTTCGACGTGACTTTGAGCGGCCCTCCGTTGAAACGGAAATCGCCGTTCGCATCGAGGACGCCCTTCTTCCACGTCGATGCGAGATCGCCGTCGAAAGTCATTCCGCCCTTGCTCATCGGCGCGACCGCGATCTTCGTCTCACCGACGCCGATGCGGAAAAGCGACGCCGGATCGACGGTGCTGAGCGGCCCGTCGAAACGGGCGGTCACGGAGCGTCGTCCATAGCCGGAGACCATCACATCCGTGAATGCCGCGAGAATCGCTCCGACCTTCACGGGATCGTAGGCGAGCTTCACGTCGACGGATTCGCATCGGGGTTCACCACGGAGATCTCGGATGGATCCGCGAACCTCGGCGTCGGCGAACGTCGATGCAAGCGAACACGCCTCGATGCTCAAGTCCGCTCCGGACCCGGAAAGAATCCCCTTGAAGGTTCCGCGCACCGCCGGGTCGACGATACGGATCGCCTTGCGTCCCTCGGCGGCGGGGACTTCCACCACGAAGTCGGTGATCACGGGTTTGAGGTCGATATCGAGGGCACCGCTTCGGGTGCGTACGACCCCGTCGACGGTCAAGACACCCGAAGTCGTCGCACCACCCGCACTCCCGATCGCGAGTTGATCGAGCAACGGCTTCACCTGCGCGACGGCGCGCAACGTGAAGTCGGAGGGACGACTCAACTCACCGTCGAGGACGCCCTTCGCATCGATCTGCGCGTGGCTCGATACGACCGAAAAGGCGTTCACACGGAGCGCACCCGACGTATCCGCCCCCGAGGCGGCCACGTCGAAGGTGCACCGAAGGCTCGGATCGCGGAACGTCCGCGACGGAACATTTCCGGACGCGGGCATCACGATCGCGAGATCGGAGGCCGTCAACGTTCCCTTGGCGGATCGTCCATCGAGACCCACGTCGATTTCCGCGGCGACGTGGACCCGCGCGTCGCTTGCGACGCCTTTCGGCACGAGCATCGGATAGGCGGCGATCACGCGGCCGACGTCGATGTTGCCTTTGGCGGCGACGTGCTGTTGCGCGGATCCGACGCGGGCGTCGCCTTCGAGTGTGATTCCCGTCGCGGAGAGCGCCCAACGACGGATGTCCGCCGTTCGACTCGACAAGTCGATCGCGGACTCGGCGGAAGCGGCAAGCCGCGGTTCATCGAATCGGTAGGACGTGCCCGACCCATCGACGAACGTGACGTCGAGATCGTCGACCGTCAACGTTCCGGAAAGGCCCGCCGACGCCGCGTCGCCCTTCGCCACCCAGCGCGTCCGCAGTTTCCCCGCGGCCTTCGAACGCCCGGTCGGCAACAGAGATCCGAGATCGGCGACGAGTCGTCCGATGTTCGATTCCGCATCGATCACGAGGTCGGAGGGCCCTTGAGAGGCGGCCTGCAACGTCCCCGTCGCGCTGACCGTTGTACTCGGCGCCTCGATGCGGCCGCTCTTGAAGACGAGTCGCTCGCGCCCCGCGACGGCTTCCCAAACGGCGTCGACGTCGAGGCGAACCGGAGCATCGCTCATCGAAACGTCCTTCGCGACACGACCGAGCGTCTTCGCCAACGTCGACGGCCGAACGCTGCCCTTGGCACGGATCGCCGTGGTGTCCGACTTCCACGACATCGCTCCTTCGATGGCGGCACCGGCACCCCGCAACGTGAGCGCCGGGATATCGACCTCCGGCGATTCGCCGAGTCGCACGGTTCCGGACGCCCCGACGTCGAGATCGATCGGTCCGACGACGTCACCGTCGCGACCAACGACCAAGCGCCGTGTCGCCACCGTCGCCTCGAACGCCTTTCCATCGACGAGCGAGGCGTCCACCTTGAAGGTCCCCGCGAGCGACCAAGGAACCTCCGCCACCTGACGAATCTCGCCCATCATCACGTCGAGATCACCCGTCGCGACGACGCGTGCTTCCGGGATCATCCGTGATTCGAGGTTCACGACGCCCGCGACGTTCGCCGAAGTGGCTCCGATCGACACGATGCCCTTCGAGACCGTGAGAAGGGGACCTTCCTGAGACGCGGCGAAATCCGCCTTCAGGTCGGCCAATCCGCGAAGACTCCGGCCGTTCGGCGCGGTCAGGTCGATCCCCGCGCCTCCGACCGTCAACGCGTAGGTCGCGCGTTCGAGGGTACCCCCTTTCAGCACGGCCGTCGCGGTGCCCTGCGAAACGAGGCGTCCCCGCGCCCGCACGCCGTCTTTCGTTCCGAGCAGCGCGGAGGTGGTCGCGATGAGCCGGGCGACGTCGCCGTCCAACGCGTAGGTCGCGTTCAAGCGCTCTTCGCCGTTGACCCGCTCATGCGCCATGTCGATCGTCGTGCGGACGACGTCGCGCATGTCGACGGACGCCTTCCACGACGCGACGGGCCCCTCCGACTTGCCGTCCACGCGCAACGCGAAGTCGGGCACCTCCAACACGCGTCCGCGAGTCGTCGTCCCGGAAGCCCGAAGACCCCTTACGTCGAGAGTTCCTCGCCCCTCGAGGCCGAGCGGAAGCGCGAAGCGGAGATCCCCCGCCCCCGAAAGCGTGCCCTCCATCGCTTCGAGTCCGGCGAAAGAGGCGGCAACGGCTTCGAACCCCTTCAGCGGGGTCGTCGCGATCTCGTAGCGAAGGGTGCCCGTGGTCGTCGCGCCCGCGAGACGCGCGGAACCGTCAACCGCCCAAGGCGCCCCCGCGACGGTCCAGCCGGCCTTGAACGCCAGATCCGCCCCTTTCATCGCCCCATCGATGGTCACACCCTCCATCCGCGTCACCGAGCCCGACGGCGTCGTCCAAGACAGCTTCCCGTCGGCGACTTTCAACGCGAGGTCGAACTTCGACAGGTCGGCGGCGGGCGACGGGGCGGCCTTCGACCGGGACGCATCGGGCTTCATCAAGCCGACGAGGTCGATGCCACCTTGCGGATCGGGTGCGGCATCCACCGTCAGACCATCGAGAACCACCACCCCCTCGATGCGGCCCGACAGGGCCGCCGGAAGATCGACATCGGCGCGCAGCTCGTTGAGACGAACCTTCGACACGCCGTCCGGGTCGGTGACGCGGACGCCGTAAAGCGTCGCATTCCCACCCCACCCGAGAGCCATCCGCTCGATGGTCGCCGTGCCGCGAATGTTCGCGTTGACCGCGGAAACGACCTTCGGAAGCAGAAAGGACGGCATCCACAACGGGATGGCCGCGACCCCGATCAAGAGGACCGCCACGATCCCGAAAGTCCACCGAATCCAACGTTTCCCGCGCGTTCGGCCTTCCATCTTCCACCCCCGTACCCGAAGGAGACCGCTGGGGCCCCGATCGGTGGTTCATCTTACGAACGGGCCGCCGACGGTCGCCGTTTCGCTTCCGCGGTGCGGCGGCTCGAATCGCACGACAGTCGCACGACATAACAGTATCCTGAGTCAAGTGATAGGACGCGTCCCCCGGGGCCCTTATTCTGAAATTGTCGGGGCCGAAAAGTCACGGGTTCGCTGAAAATCCGACACATATGCGCACCCGCCGTTCCACACCACGACGCATCACACGTGTCACGTCCCATCATCGACCTGAGCGACTTTCCTTCGAACGACACCGCGTTCCGACGCCGGTTTCCGGACGAAGCCGCATGCCGCGACTGGCTCCGCAAATGTCGTTGGCCCGAAGGGTTCAAATGCGACAAGTGCGGCGGGCGAAAGACGTACCCGATCATCAAGCGCGACACGCTCGAGTGCAAGAACTGCAGGCACCAGACGTCGCTCACCGCGAACACTCCGTTCCACAAGACGCGCAAGCCTCTCATGCACTGGATGCGGGCGATCTATTTCCTCATGCAGGAGCGACGGCAGGGACGGAAGCCGAGCGCTTTCGCGTTGGCTCCCGTCATCGACGCGGCCTACGGCACCGCCCATAAATGGATAAGCCGCCTGCGTCCGATCATGCCCGAGAAGTCATAGCGGCGCCGCCACGAACGTCACGCTGAAGTTCTGCGACACGTAGATCCCTCCGGTCGTCGGGTTGTAAAGAACCGTCGAAAAATAGAGGTTCAGTCCGACGAGCGACGCCATGTTCGGAATGTCGACGGGCAAAACGAAAAGTTGACCTCCGTGAGTGATTCCGTTGGTCACGCCGTCGAGAAGTTCGAAGAACGGATATCCGATGTCCCAAAAGACGCCGCCGACGAACGTCGGCGGCGGTGTCAAAGACACCACGAGACATCCTCCGCAGCCGGGCCCACCGGACATGTAGAGATCCATGTGGCCACCCGGCCAGTTCTGCCCGGTCGCGTAAGCGACGGGGGCACACCCACCCGCATAGCCGATTTCCTCGCTCAGACTGACCGTACCGTCGGTCATCCCCTGAGTTTTCATCGCGGCCTGCACTTTCCCGGCTCCCGAACCGTTGCCGGACGACAGCGACTGCGCGAAGGCCCCCGCCGTCACCCACTTCACGCCCGGCCCCGTGACGTCGAAGAGGAACGTGACGGAGCCGAGACAATGCCCGGTTCCCGAATAGTTGGTCGCCGACGCGTTCATCAGAGTCCCGTTGATAGGAGAAGCGCTGGTGAGCGCGGCGTTGAACGACCCGAAACAGTTGAGTTTCGTCGCGTTCGGATTCGGATTGACGCGAATATCCGGGTCGAAGGTGAAGCCGAAGTCGGCGGGCCCTCCCGCAGCCGCCGTCTGTGAAACAAGCTGCATGCCCGTCACCGCTTCGGTCGGAACGTTGAAGCGGATGGCGCTTACCAAGGGCGTGGTGAACCCCGGTTGCGTCGACGACGTATTGGTGACCTCCAACGCGAGCCGCGCGATCGACGCGTCGTAGGTGAACGTCATCGTGCCCGAGGTCAAGGCGACCGACCCCGGTGCGTAATTGGAACACGTCGGCGCGTCGACGCCTCCGAAGGCGAGAGACCACGTGGTGCTTTGGGCGAAACAGAACACCGCGATGAGAGTGAATGCCGACAACAAACGGGTCGTGTAGAACATGGGGAATCTCCGGATGCGCCGATCTCCGGCGCGTCCGGGCGAACCTAGACGGAGCGCGTCTCCGTCGGGATGTGATCTTTTGTCCAAACACTCCCATTCGAACTTTCGTTCCGCACCGAACCGCACGTCGATGGTTTTTCCCACGCTTTCCGTGCGATCTCCGAGGAGGCACGTCCTCACGACCGTGATCGTCGCTCTCGCCCTCCTCGCCGCGTCGATCGGTGCCCAACGCCCGACCAACGTCCTGCTCGTCGTCGCCGACGACCTCGGTTTCGGCGAACTCGGCTGCTACGGACAAGAGAAGATCGCGACGCCGAACATCGACGCATTGGCGAAAGCGGGCGTCCGCATGACGCGTGCGTGGAGCGGCGCGCCCGTCTGCGCCCCGTCGCGGTGCGTCCTTTTCACCGGGAGGCACATGGGGCATGCGGCCATCCGCGACAACGGCGAAGTTCAGCCGGAAGGACAGACGCCGCTCCCCGCGGGCACGCCCAACATGTTCGCGGCCATGCGCGCGACGGGCCGCGCGACGGCCTGCATCGGAAAATGGGGACTTGGGCCACCGGGATCGTCGGGTGACCCTCTCGCGATCGGAGTGGATCGTTTTTACGGCTACAACTGCCAGCGCCACGCCCATTCCCACGAACCCGAGTGGCTATGGAACGATCGAACGAAAGTCGATGTGGGAGGCGCGTATGCACCGAGGTTGATGACGAGGGAAGCGGTCGCTTTCGTCGAAGCACGAAAGGACAAGCCGTGGTTCCTCGCGTTCACCTCGGCGCTTCCCCACCTCGCGCTTCAGATACCCGAAGACGAACTGCGAGCCTATGCGGGCAAATTCCCCGAAAAGCCGTACGACGGGAAAAGCGGTTACCGGGCGCACGCGACTCCGAAGGCCGCCTACGCGGCGATGATCACCCATCTCGATACGTCGGTCGGCCGACTCGTCGACGCATTGAAGGCGACCGGACAACTTGAACGAACGCTGATCGTGTTCACGAGCGACAACGGCACGACACATTCGGCGGGCGTCGATGCCGCGTACTTCAAATCGACGGCCGGCCTGCGCGGTTTGAAAGGCTCCGCCTACGAAGGGGGTATCCGCGTGCCGCTGATCCTTCACCACGCGGCGACCCTGCCCGCAGGGCGCGTCGTCGACGCCCCCTGCGCGGCTTACGACC
>CAIWVZ010000307.1 GCA_903916245.1 uncultured Planctomycetota bacterium
CGACTCCGACGGTCGGAATCCGGAAGGATCCGTCCGCGTCTGACATTCCGTATCCGCGCTACATGACGCCCGGCGCCGCGGGCGTCGATCTCCACGCCGTCGTCGACGACGCCGTCATCGTCCGCATGGGCGAGATCCGCAAGATTCCGACCGGACTGTTCGTGGAAATCCCGCAAGGCTTCGAAGGCCAAGTGCGCGCCCGCTCGGGGCTGTCTTTGGAAAAAGGTCTCGCCCTTCCGAACGCGCCGGGAACGATCGACTCCGATTACCGCGGAGAGATCTGCGTGATCGTCACGTGCCTTTCGTCGACACCGCTCGTCATCCGTCGCGGTATGCGCATCGCCCAACTGGTGATCTGCCCCGTCGCCCGCGCGATCTTCGAAATTCGCGACACGCTCACCGACACGGGGCGCGGACGCGGCGGATTCGGGTCGACGGGAACGAGCCGGGACGACGCCCGGTGAGCGCCCGCACATCGAAACACTGGGCGGAACTACGCCTCGCCGTGCTCGCGTGGGGGACCGTCGCCGTCGCCGTTTGGTTGGCGGTCGCGTTCGCGACCTACGCGCCGTTCGATGCGGGCGGATTCGTCAACGTCGGCGGCAAAGTCGCCGCGTGGCTCGCGATGGCCTTGGTGGAAGGCTTCGGCATCGGCGCCTTCGCACTCCCCTTCTTCCTCGTCTTCGTCGGCTGGCGCGTACGCACCGGCGGCGACGTGGGACGCCCGCTGCTCAAGTTGGCGGGCGTTTTCGGAGCCATGCTCGCCCTCGGCATCGTCGCCGAAATCGCCCTACCTTCGCGCCATTTCCCGAAGGGCGTCGCGCCGCTCGGCGGGATCATCGGCAATTGGGTCGGAGCCCGCATGTCCCTGTTCATGGGGCGCGGATTCGGCGCGGTCATCGGCGCGACCGCTCTCGCGGGCGCGGCCTTCTTGGCGACCGATCGTTTCCTGCTCGACGCACTCGCCGATCGCATCGCGAAGTGGTTCCCGCCGAAGACGGCGGAAGCGAAGAAGCGCGAGCGCGAGCGCAAAGCCGAGCAATTGAAGGACACCACGCCTCCCGTCGACATCGCACCGGAGTCCGACGACGTCGACGACACGGAAGTGGGCGACATCGACGTCCCGCTCGCGGAGCCGGGCGACGCTCCGGCGAAACCGACGCGACGCAAGCAGAAGGCCGACGCGACGCCGGACATCTTCGAAGACGACGAGAGCGACGACGACGTTCCCGAAGAGGTCGCTCCGCCCGAGATCAAGGCTCCGATCCCGGCCCGCGTCAAGGGTCGCGGCGACCAACTCGAAGTCATCGACCTCGGCCGCAAGGGCCGCGGCGGCAAGTACGACCTTCCGCCCGTCACGCTGCTCGAAGAACCGATCGCCCCCGATCACACCGAGTCCCCGGAACAACTTCAGAAGCGCGCCGCGGAGATCACGACCCTCCTCGCCGACTTCAACGTCAAGGCGTCGGTGATCGAGATCGAACCCGGCCCGGTCGTCACGCGGTTCGTGCTCGACATCGAGCGCGGACGAAAGATCTCGTCCATCATCGGACTCGCCGACGATCTCGGATTGCGCCTCGAAGTCGGAAACGCCCTCCGCATCGCGAAGATCCCGGGACGCCCGAATCTCGGCGTCGAAATCCCGAGCCGCTTCCGCCGCACGGTGTGGATGCGCGATCTCGCGAGCGTCGCGGCCTCGCATCCGAAGTTCAAGAAGGCCGCGATCCCGATCTTCCTCGGCACCGACGCTCAGGGAAATCCGGTCATCGAAGACCTCTCGACCATGCCCCACCTCCTCGTCGCCGGACGCACGGGCGCGGGCAAGTCGGTCTTCCTCAACTCGCTCATTCTCTCGATCCTCATGACGCGCCATCCCGAAGACGTCCGTCTCGTGATGGTCGATCCCAAGCAGGTCGAACTGAAGGTGTATCAGGGCATCCCGCACCTGCTCACGCGCGTCGAAAGCAATCCCAAGAAGGCGATGCAAATCCTCGACTGGGCCGTGCTTCAGATGGAAGAGCGGTACGAAATCCTCGCGTCCTGCGGCGCGCGCAACTTGGCGTCCTACAACAAAATGCCGAAGGCCGAGCGCCTCGCCGCGCTCGAGAAGGCCTACACGCCGGAACAGATCGCGCGCATCCCGGAACGGATGCACTCGATCGTGGTGATCGTCGACGAGTTCGCCGACCTCATCATGGCGGCCGGCAAGGAACTCGAACAGTCGATCGCACGCCTCGCGCAAAAGGCGCGCGCGGTCGGCATCCACGTCGTCCTCGCGACCCAGCGCCCCGAAGTGAAGGTCATCACCGGCCTCATCAAAGCCAACCTTCCCTC
>CAIWVZ010000308.1 GCA_903916245.1 uncultured Planctomycetota bacterium
GGTCGAACGCGGTCCCGCCGTCATCGATGGAGACTCCCGCAACCTCGTCGTCGGCCGCTCCTTCCGCGATCTGAAATTGCAGGGCGTCGGCGTCGATCCGATCACCGAGCGCGACCCGCGATTGGCTGACCGGGACGCCGTTGACGCGGGTGCCCGAGGGGGACCCCAAATCCACCAACTTCCATCCGTCCCCGAAAGGGTCGACGCGAAAGTGGGCTTTGGCCAAGCCCGGAACGCGGAGTCCGCATTCGGGGCCGCTGCCGACGAGGAGTGGGCGCGTTCCGAGGGCCGCGGTTCGACGCCGGCCGTTGTGTTCCACGACGAGGACGGTCACCCTTTCATCGTATACGAGTCGGCCGGGATTTCCCGGCGTACGGCCTCGTCGAATCCGTCCCGCGCGCGCATCTTTCGCGGAGACGATTCAGACGGCCGCGGGCGGATGGTCGATGGTTGAGGGACTCGCCATGGCTTTAGACAAGGGACTCAAGGGACGAACCGTTGGGGGCGACGCCGCCGGAGCGCTGGTGCCGTCGCGCGCGGTCGCCGGATGGGCGTTGCTCGTCGCACTCGTCGGCGCGTTGCTCTACGTGCAGACGTTGTCCTACGACTACGCGATGGACGACTACTCCGTGATCGTCGAGAACGTGATCACGCGTCAGGGAGCGCCCGCGGTCGGCGAGATCATGACGACGGCCTATCGTCACGGGCACTCGTCGGGTTCCGACGGTTTGTACCGTCCGATTTCGAAGGCCATCTTCGCGGTTCTTTGGGGCATGGGTGACGGAAGTCCCGCGCCGATGCACGCGGTGAACGTCGTCGCGTACGGCATCACCGGTGCACTCTTGTTCCTCACGTTGTTCCATTGGCTCGGCCGTCGGACGGCGCCCGCGCTGTTTGGAGCACTGCTCTTCATCGCGATGCCGATCCACACGGAAGTCGTCGCGAACATCAAGAGCCTCGACGAAATCCTGGCTCTCCTCGGGTTCCTTTGGGCCTCGCTCTGCCTGTGGCGTCGCGAACAGGAACCGACCACGTTGCGTACGTTGGGCGTGGTCGCCGGGTGTGCGCTCAGCATGTGGTCGAAGGAATCCGCGATCACGTTCCTCCCGCTCTACCCGGCGGCGTTGTACGTCTTCGGTCGCGCGACTCTCGGGCGCGCTTTCGCGGCGTCGATTCCGTGCTTCCTCGTGACGGGTGCCTTCCTTCTGACGCGCATGGTGGTCCTCCAAGGATTCCGGCGCGGAGCGTTCGATCCGTCCGACAACTTCCTCGTCGCCCTCGACCCGATGCAGCGCATCCCGACGGCGATTTCGATCGTCGGCCGCTATCTGACGGAGATGCTCGTCCCGACGCGCCTCACGTTCGACGCCTCGCTGCAGGAAATCCCCGTCGTCGGATTCGGCGACGTATCGGCCCTCGTGAGTCTCCTCGTGTTGCTCGGCATGGCCGGGGTCGCCGTGTGGGGCCTGCGTCGTCGTTCCGTCTTCGGATTCGCGATGCTCGCGTGGTTCTCGACCGCTTCGGTGTCGTCGAATCTCGTGATGCTCATCGGCACCAACTACGGCGAGCGTCTCATGTACGCGCCGTCGTTCGGAATCGCGATGGCGGTCGGATGCCTCCTCGCCCGCTCGTGGCGCAACGAAGACGACGACGCGTCGGTGCGGCGCCATGCGATCGCCGCCGGACTCGTCGCCGTCGTCGTCGCGGTGTGGGCCGTGGTCGTCGTGCGCCGCAACCCGGTCTGGACCGACAACAACTCGCTTTACGAGAGCGGTGTCGTCACCGCCCCGAGGAGCATGCGCACGCAGTTCTATCTCGGGAACCATCTCATGAAGGAGATGCACCTGTCGAAGTTCCCGAAGGAAGAGCACCCGGCGATCTTGGCGCGTGCCGTGGCGGCGCTCGAAAAGTCGATCGAGATGTGGCCCAAGTTCGCCGAGCCGCACGTTCAACTCGGCTTGATCGCGTGGCGTGCCAAGGACAACGCGAAAGCGATCGGCCACTACAAGGATGCGCTCGCCATCAATCCGAACATGCCGACGGCGCACAACAACCTCGGCGCCGTCTACGCGTCCCAGCAGAAGAACCGCGAAGCGCTCGACTGCTTCGTGAAGGCGTCGAAGGTCAATCCGAGTTACGCGGACGCGTGGAGCAACGCGGGACTCATGTACCACGTGCTCGGGCAGAAGAACGAAGCGGCCTCTTCCTACAAGAAGGCGATTTCGCTCAACAACGGCGACGCGCGTGCGATGCGCAACCTCGCTCTGATCTTGAAGGAGCAGGGCAGCCCCGACGCGGCGATGTGGGAACAGCGCGCCGCGGCACTCGGCGGCGGTCGCTGAGTCGCATCAGAAGTCGTAGTCGCCCGACGCGTCGTCACCGCCCGCGTCGATCACCATCAACTTCGCCCACCTCAGGATGAGCGTGCGTTCGGAGCCGTCGCCGAACCGCACGACGGCGGACGCGTCGAGCCCCAAGTGGCGACTCCGGATGCGGATCACGGTGCCCGTTCCGTATTCCGGATGACGTACGGTGGAACCCGGTCGCAACGCGAGCAACGGATCGTCCGGGTCGTCGGATGCTTCGCGGACGATGCGCGAACCCGACGTTTCTGCAGCGTCTTCGTCGAGCGTCCACGCCGGCCGGACGTCTCCGTACGTTTCGACGGCGTTCGAAGGCAGATCGCGAAGGAAGCGTGACGGCAGGGCCGCTTGTTCGCGGCCGAAGCGCACGCGACGCCCCGCGACCGTCAGAACGAGGCGACGACGTGCGCGCGTCATCGCGACGTGGAGAAGACGGCGCTCTTCGTCCAAGCCGCCCGGCGACAGGCGCGCGTTGGCGTGGGGGATGAGGTCGTCTTCCACGCCGACCAACATGACCGCCTTGTACTCGAGGCCCTTCGCCGCGTGAACGGTGAGCAACGTGACCTTTTCGCGGTCGTCGCCGTCGCGATCTCCGAGCAGGGTCGTTTGTTCGAGGAAGGTACGTAGGTCGATTTTGAGGGAGTCCTCCGCTTCGTGGGCGAATGCGAGAAGTTGGCCGACGTTGCGCAGCGGATCCTGCGAATGTCCCTTCGATGCCCGCCCCGACCACCACGCCGCGTAGCCCGTGTGCGTCAGCACGGCTTCGAGCGTCGCGCCGGGGCCGGCACCCTCGGTTTCGTCGGAGAGGCGATCGAGCAGGTTCGCGAACGCGTCGAGCGAGGCCGTCGCTTTCTTCGCGAGCGTCGTCGGCCACGCGCGGGCCGCGATGATCTCCGCGAGTGGACGGCCTTGGCGTCGTGCTTCCGACGCGAGTGCGTCGACCGTGCGGTCGCCGAGGCCGCGTGCGGGGACGTTGATGATGCGAAGGAGCGCTTGGCCGTCGAGCGGGTTGGCCAAGCGGCGGAGGTAGGCGAGGAGGTCCTTCACTTCCTGACGGCCGAAGAACTCGGGGCCGCCGACGACGCGGTAGCGCACGCCGCGCTCGAGGAGCGCGCGTTCGACGGGAAGGGACAAGGCGTTGACGCGGAACATGATCGCGATTTCGTCGCGTCCGAAGCCCTCTCCTTCGAATTCGAGGACCGCTTGCGCCACGGCTTGGGCTTCGTCGCGGTCGTCGGTGAAGTGCACGATGCGGACGGGTTCGCCGTCGCCGAGTTCGCTCCAAAGGTTCTTCGGGACACGTCCCGCAACCGGCGTCATGACGGCCGATGCGCACCGCAGGATGTGGTTCGTCGAGCGGTAGTTCTGCGCGAGAACAACTTCCTTCGCGCCGGGGTGATCCGTCTTGAAGTCGACGAAGTTGCGGGGATCCGCGCCGCGCCACGTGTAGATGCTCTGATCGGGATCGCCCGTCACGCAGAGATTGCCCGACGCACCCGTGAGCAAACGGACGAGGCGATACTGCGGCCAGTTGGTGTCCTGGAATTCGTCGACGAGCACGTGTGTGAGGCGCGTGCGCCACCGAGCGAGGACGTCGGGACGGGTTTCGAGCAGACGGACCGATTCCGTCAGTAGAGAGTCGAAGTCGAAGGCGTTCGAGGTCTTCAAACGGTCGTCGTATGCCGCCTCGAAGCGGGCGATGTCGTCGTCGACCGTCGGCCAACGCTTGCCGCCCCACGTGTGGGGTTCGTCGGGGCGCGCGTTGCGTTTCGACGACAGGTGGTCCATGAGCGACCACGGCGAGGCGAGGTCCTCGTCGAGGGCGAGTTCCTTGGCGATCCCCTTGACCAGGTCGAGCGCGTCGGAGGCATCGTAGATGGTGAAATCGACGCGACGTCCGATCGCTTCGGCCTCGATGCGCAGGAGGCGCGCGCAGAAGCCGTGGAAGGTCGCGAGCGTCGGACCCGCTCCGCCCGTCAGCACCCACACGCGCTCCTGCATCTCCTTCGCTGCCCGGTTCGTGAACGTGACACCGAGGATCGCTTCCGCGGGCACGCCGTGGGCGATCAAGTTCGCGATGCGATGGGTGATGACGCGCGTCTTGCCGGATCCCGCACCCGCGACGACGGAGAGCGGGCCGTGAAGGTGCGTGACCGCTTCACGTTGCTCGGGGTTGAGTCCGACGAGGAGATCCATGGGGTGACGTTAGCGCGCGGCATGGTCGTGTCGATGGGCGCCGCGCGGAGATCGAGCCGAGGAAAAAAGAAACCGGGCTCCCCGTGGGGAACCCGGTTGCGTCGACGCGGCGCGGGGCCGCGGTCGGAGAAGGATCAGCCGTCTTCCTTCTTCTTCTTCTCTTCTTCGCCGGTCTTCTTTTCCGGGGACTTCGGCGTCGTGCCGCCGGCCGGCTTCGATTCGGCCTTCTTCTCTTCCTTCAGGGTGATCCCGAAGTTGGCGGGCTTCTTGAACTTCACCCAGAGGCCGTTCTTCATGCCGAACATCGTCTTGACGGAATCGAGGCCGACGTCCGCGCCCTTCAGGGTCCACGTCGCGACGTTGGCTTCCTTCTCGTCCTTCTTCACGCCTTGGGCGTCGATGATCTCGCCGGGGAGGCGGACGCGCATTTCGACCTTCATCTGGTCGAGGGCGAACATCGCGCGCATCTGCTCCATCTGCTGCTCGATCATGGCGCGCTGATCTTCATCCATCTCGTCGAGCTTCTCGAGCGGGTTCTCTTCGCCGCCCGGGAGGAGGTCGCCGATCGGCGGGATGAGGGACATCTTGACGACGTCTTCCTTGTCGGTCTTGAAGAACCCGAAGGAACCGCCCATGAGTTTGTCGATCATGGCGCCGGCCTCGGGGTCTTCCGCCTTGGCCTTCTTGACGTCCTCCGACTCGGACGCCTTCTTCATCATCTCGTCGTAGCTCTTGATCTTGCCCTTGACGGTCATCGTCTTCCAACCGTCCTTCTCTTCGATCTTGGTCGTGACGTCGTTCATGCCCGCCTTCGTCATCGACTCCTTGATCTTCTTCTCGTCGAAGATCTCGTCCATCTTGGCGAACGGGTCTTCACCGTCTCCGCCGCCTTCTTCCCCCATCTGCCCTTCGACCATGCCCTTGAGCATTTCGATGGTGTCGAGCTTGTAGCCGAACGACATTTCCATGTCGCCGGAGCCGTCGGCGTTGACGGTGTTGCCGACGGACAACTTCATGCACGCCGGGAGGAGCGCCAAAACGGCGACGAGGACGAGGCTGAGGGTGCGCTTCATGGTGGTCTCGGGTTGGCGGGGCGGAAGCCCCTGTGTGGGATCGACGCGGGCGAACCGCGTCCTGTCGGGGGATACGGCGACGGTGCCGAGGATTTCGGACCGCCGACGCGCCCTCCACGCACTCTACGAATGCCCCGGAGAATCGGCTACTCTTGCCCCGTGGAATCCCCCGCTTCGACGGTTGAGCCCCTACTTTCACCGGAAGCGCGCGAGCAGAGGCTCGTTGCGTGGCTTGGGGGCGTTCCCGGGGTCCTCGTGGCGTTCTCGGGGGGTGTCGACTCCTCGTATCTCCTCGCGGTGGCGGCGGATCGGCTCGGAAAATCGCGGATACGCGCCGTGATGGGGGTCTCCGCGAGCGTTCCGGAGGTTCAGCGGGATCAGGCGCGGGCGGTGGCCGACCAGCTCGGCATCGACCTCGAGGCCGTCGAAACAGCCGAGACGGAAAATCCCAACTATCTCGCGAATCGGGGAGACCGCTGCTTCCACTGCAAGGACACCCTCTACTCGGTTCTCGCCGGGCTGGGGGTGCCATCGGGATGGGTCATCGTCGACGGGACCAATCGCGACGACATCGACGGCCATCGACCGGGACACGCGGCGGCGCTCGCCGCCGGCGTGCGAAGCCCGCTGCTCGAGGTGGGGCTGAGGAAGGCCGACATCCGTACGCTGTCGCACCGACGCGGACTGCCCACGGCCGACCTGCCGTCGTCGCCGTGCCTCGCGTCGCGCTTTCCGGCGGGTGTGCCCGTCACCGTTGCGGGGCTCGGCCGCGTCGAACGCGCCGAAGCGGTGCTTCGCGATCTCGGTTTCGTCGACTTCCGCGTGCGGGATCACGGCGACATCGCGCGCCTCGAACTCGGCGCGGCGGACATCGCGCGGGCGGCGGCCCCCGACGTCCGTGCGCGCATCGCCGACGCCCTGCGCGCCCTCGGCTACCGTTGGGTCGCGCTCGA
>CAIWVZ010000309.1 GCA_903916245.1 uncultured Planctomycetota bacterium
CGGATGCGACGTCCGTCTCTCCGCTCATCGGTCACCGCCCCGTACCGGACCGTTCACGTTGCGCCCGACGAGCATTTCCGCCAATCGTTCCTCCCGCGGTGGCGCAAATCCGCAAGCGAGATCGCCGTCGCGGGGATTCTCGTAGGTTCCGAAAATCATGTCCCATATCGGGAGATCCGCGTAGTTGGATCGGTGCTTGCCGCGTTCATGGTGGATCCGGTGCATCTCCGGACGCTGAAACACGTACCCCCACGCATGCGGAGTCCGCACGTTCATGTGGTAGAGCATCTCGGCGATCGCGGTGACGATGGTCACCCGTCCACCGACGTCGGCGTCGCAACTGAGGACTCCGTAGACCACCCCCGATACGATCGCGGCGTTCACCAGGATTTCCAACGGGTGCTTGTAGAACGACGTCACCGTCTCGATGCGGACCGGGCTGTGATGGACTTGATGGAAGACGTTCCACAGCAGCATCGACTCGTGGCGGGCACGATGCCAAAAGTAGAATACGAACGTCACCGCCGCGTAGGCGATCGCGGTCGCGGCCGCAGGGTGCATCGTCGGCAACCGCATCAATGCCTGTTCGCGAAACCACCCGTCGAAATGCGTCCCGAGCCCCACGACCACCGTGAACTGCACGACGTTCAACACCACGACGCGCGGCCACCATCCGGGAGACGACGGCAACGTCCGGGCGCGAAAGGCCCGTTCGACGACCATGCACACGGCGGCGGCTGCGAAGATGACGACCATGGGGTTCCGCGCGCGAAGGCGCGCCTCAGGAGTCTAGCGACCGTAGGCCGCCGTCCGGAGCTTGAGGAACTCCGAGATCCGACGGGCGACGACCGGCGCGGCGTAGGGCGAAGGGTCGATCGTGGGCGCCGCCCCGGAACGGGCGAGGCACCGCCTCAGAGCGGCCGCCAAGGCGGGAACGTCGTCGGGAGGCACCAACGACTCGGCGGGTAGGACGTCGGGCAGCCCGCCGACCGCCGTGGCGATGACCGCGGCGCCACACGCCGCCGCCTCGAGAGCCACCAACGGGACCCCCTCGGAGCCGCCCGCGACGTTCCGAGACGGCACCACGACCACCGACGCCCTCCGGAACTCGTCGGCCAAAGACTCGGGCGGGACCGAGCCGAGAAACGTCACCTCCACCCCGCTCGCGCGCGCCAACCGTTCAAGCGCGGCACGTTCGGGGCCGTCTCCCGCAAGCCGTAGGGGGCGTCCCAAGCCTTCCAACGCCCGTATGAGCACGTCGAAGCCCTTGATCGGGATGAGACGGCCCGCCGCGACGACGGGGCCGGAAGAGCCGCCCGGCGTCCCCGCACCGCCTTGGGTAGCGAACACCGACGGGTCGTACCCCATCGGGGTCACGAGAACCGAGTCGGCGGAGAGCCTCAACGTTTTCGCCAGCGCGACTCCGCCCGTACGCGACGTCGCGACGAGTCCCGTGAGCGCCCCACGAAGCCTGAAGCGCGGCAGAACGCCGAGCAACGGACGCGCGAGCAGCCGCACGTCTCCCCCGTGCGCGACTCCGACGAGAGGCTTGCCCGCCCGGCGGCACAGGGGCGCCATCCAAGCGGCGGTCGGATAGGTCCAGTGCGCAAGCACCATGTCGGCATCACGAAGACGGTCGCGTGCGAGGGCCACGACCGCCTCTTCGACTGCACGAAGCGCCGCCCGCGTGCGGAAGATCCCCATCGCCCGCGCGTTGGCTTCCATGCCGCCGGGTCCGACCAACTTTCGGGCGTCGTCGGTCGGCAACGCCACGGGCCACACCGTTCCGCATCGCGTGTCGTACGGAGTCGCATGTCGCGTATGCGACGGATGCGCGGTGAATACCGAATGCCCTTCGGCGACCAGCCCTTCGTGGAGATCGCGCACGAAGCGTCCCGATGCCGGATCCGCCGGATGGGGAAACGACGTGGTCACCGCGAGGATGCGCACGATCGGACTACCCGGCCCCCGCCCGCCGCACACCCCCTGCGGCCGTCGGCTGCCGCCGAGCCGCCGCGATCTCGCGACGCCCACGCCACAGGATGCCGAGGATCCGCGGCCCCACCCGCCA
>CAIWVZ010000310.1 GCA_903916245.1 uncultured Planctomycetota bacterium
GGCACCTCGTGGTGGAGGAATTCGGCGTTGCGCGACGACGCGAGCGGGCAGATGCCGAGAAGCACCGGAATTCCGAAACGCTTGACGTCGTCGAGGAAGCGTTCGACGACGTCGCCGTCGTAGACCGGTTGGGTCATGATGAGGTCGGCACCGGCTTCGATCTTCTTTTCGAGTCGCGCCAGTTCGCGCTTGTAGTCGAGGGCCGCGGGTTCGGCTCCGCACGCGAGCAGGAAGGACGTCCGTCCGTCGATGCCCTTGCCCGTGGGGTCGATTCCCCGGTTCAATCCGTCCGCGAGACGGAGGAGACCGATCGAATCGACGTCGAAGACCGCCGTCGCTTTCGGAAAGTCGCCGAGTTTCGGCGGATCGCCGGTGATGATGACGAGATTGCGGTATCCGAGGACGTGGTCGCCGAGCAGATCCATCTGCAATCCGAGCAGATTGCGGTCTCGACAGCAGACGTGCAGAAGCACTTCGATGCCGAGCGTATCCATGATGTGCTTGCCGAGCGCGGCGTTGCTCATGCGGAGCACCGCGCGGGGGCCGTCGGCGATGTTGACGACGTCGACGCCACCGCCGACGAGCATCGAGGCGATTTCGGTGGGGCGCGCGGCGTCGAGACCGTGGGCGGGATTGACCTCCACCGAGACGACGAACTCGGTCCGATCCTTCGGTGCACGCGCGATCGTCCCGGAGCCGAGGCGTTCGCGCCAGACGCGGTCGATCTTCGCGGCGAAGCGCGACCGTTCGGCGAGAGGAACAGGATCGCGCGCGGCTTGCACCGTGGTTCCCGGACGGGTGCCCGGTTTCGCGGCGCTTTCGACGGGAACCCGACCTCCGCTCATCATGCGGGCCGCTCCGGCCATCGCGCGGATGTGATCGACGCCCGTTCCGCAGCATCCCCCGACGAGCCGGACCCCGGCCTTCATGAATCGGCGGGCGTAGATGCCGAAGTACTCCGGCGTCGCCATATAGATCGTGCGTGCATCGATGCGACGGGGCTGCCCGGCGTTGGGCAGCGCGGAGACGAGCGGAGCTTGAGTCAACATCGCCGTCGCCACGTCGAGGACGACCGACGGTCCGTCGCAACAGTTCACCCCGACGACGTCGGCGCCCGCGTGGACGAGAATCGCGGCGACGGTTTCTGGAGGAGTCCCGTCGCGCAACTTGCCGTCCTCCTCGAACGACATTTGGGCGATGATCGGACCGGCGAAGCGGACCTTCGCGACCTTGAGGGCGATCTCCATCTCCGCCAAATGGTGGAACGTCTCGAACAGGAGCGCATCGACGCCTTCGTCGACGAGCACCGCGATCTGTTGATCGAAAGCCGATTCGATGTCGGCGGCGACCGCCTCCGGAATCACCGCCGAGCCTTCGCCGGTAGGACCGACGGAGCCCGCCACGAAGACGTCGACGCCCTCGCCGGCGGCCTCGCGTGCGAGCCGGACGGCCGTCCGGTTGATGATCTCGACCTTGTCGGCCAAACCGTAGCGACCGAGGAGAACCCGGTTCGCCGAATAGGTATTCGTTTCGAGGAGATTGGACCCCGCTCGAACGTAGGCCGCATGGACCGCCTTGACCATGTCCGGAGTCGCCAAATTGGCTTCGTCGAACGAGCGATTGATGGGGTGCCCCCGCTCGTAGAGCTGAGTCCCCATCGCGCCGTCGGCGACGAGCGGCCGCTCCCTGAGGGCGTCGAGCAAGCCGGGTTTTCGGGGGAGAGCTTTCGCCATAACCGCCTGCATCATAACGCCCGGGTCGTCGGGAAGTCGGCGCTCGGCTACCATCCTGCGGGTTCCCCGGGGGCGGGGGGCCGCGACGACGACTTTCGGTGAGGGAATGACGAGTATGACCATCGACCGCACGCGCCGGCTTCTCGGCGCCGCCATCGGATTCGTTTTGATGTTCGCGACCGCGTGTTCGAGCGATCCGGTTCTCGACGAGGTGAAGCCGACGATCGACAAGGCGTTGCCGCCGGGCGCGCCCGCCTTGATTCGCGCGGAGCCCGCGGACATTCCCGATTGGAAGACGCTTTGGCCCGCCGACCCGGGCACGCTCGAGGCGCTCGATCAATCGCTCGCCTACTTCGCGAAGCCTTCGTCGAAGAAGCATTTCCCGTACGCGCTCGTGGACGGATCCGTCACCCACGACCGGCAGATCGAATCCTTGAAGACGCTGCGCAAGATTCTCGAGGTCTCGCGCACCGAGCGCGAGTTCGAGGGGTGGATGAACGGAGCCTTCGACGTCTACAAGTCGGTCGGATACGACTATGACAAGGGTAAACTCGGCGGCAGCGTGTTCTTCACGGCCTACTACACGCCGATCTTCGAGGGGTCGCGGATGGCCGACGAGACCTACCGCTATCCGCTCTACCGTCGTCCCGCGGATCTCGTGACCGACGACGAGGGGACGCCGCTCGGCCGCAGGATGGCGGACGGCACGACCGCGCCGTGGCCGACGCGTGCGGAGATCGAATCCTCCGGTATGTTCGCGGGCACGGAGCTTCTTTGGCTCAAGGATCCGTTCGAGGTGTACATCGTCCACGTGCAGGGTTCCGCGCGCGTGCGCATGCCGACCGGGGAGATCGTCCACATCGGGTATCACGGCAAGACCGATCGGCCGTATCGCAGCGTCGGACAGGAACTCGTCAAGCGTGGGAAACTCAAGCCCGAAGAGTTGAACCTCGCGCGTCTTCGCGAGTACTTCCGGAACCATCCGAACGAAGTCGCGTCCGCACTCGGGGTGAACGAGTCGTACGTGTTCTTTCAAATGTCTCCGCCCGGACCTTTCGGCAGCCTCGGTGCGCGCGTGACGCCGTGGCATACCGTCGCGACCGACAAGACGATCTTCCCGCGCGGCGGTTTGGTCGTCGTCCGCAACGAGATGCCTTCCAAGTCGGGTTCCGGCAAGGTCGAACCGCACGTCGGTCTCTATTTCGACCAGGACACCGGTGGCGCCATCCGCGCGGCGGGTCGCTGCGACGTCTACGTGGGAATCGGCGAGGAAGCGGAACGCATCGCGGGATTCACGCAAAGCACGGGACGGCTCCTATACTTGTTCTTGAAGGACCGCCCGGTGCGTCCCTGACGCGTGAACGACCACGACTCCGACATCCCCGAGCACGATGAACCGATCGGCGACGTTCCGGACATGTCCGGGCCGCCGCCGTCGGTCATCTTCGGGTTTTGGCCCGATCCTTCGCCGCCGTCGGAAGAGGAAGTGCGGCTCGCGTTGACGACCTCGTTTCCCAACCTGACCTTCATCGGCGAACCCGACGGCGACGACGAGGCTTTATGGGCGTTCGGAGTGGCGGTACCGGGATTGCCGAATCCGCTGATGGTGTGGCTCGAAGACCGCGGCGACCTCTCGGCGGACGCCGTCGAGGAATCGCTCGACGACCCGATCGAGCGACGCGACGCGGGCCGGTCTCAGTGGTTGATCGGGACCGAAACCTATCTCGGTGAAGCGCCCGCGAAGGGTTTCCAAATCCAACTTTGCGTCCTCGACGCCGCGGTGGTTTCGGGAATGCCCGCCGCCTTCGACGACTCCGCGCTCTCGATTCGCTCGGGCAAGATCATTCGGGAAATCGCGCGCTCGAAGACGCCGCCGCGCGCGGGCGTGTTGTTCGGGATCCACGAGACCCCCGTCGTCGGGGAGAAGGTGTGGGTGCACACCCACGGTCTCGGGCGCTTCGGCCTTCCGGAGATCGAGGTGGTCGGCCTCGGCAAGGAACGCTCGCGCGACGCTTTCGACCTCGTCGACGCGGTCGCGGACGCGCTCGTCAGCGGCTCGGGACCCACACCCGACGGTCTTCTCGCGTTGGGCGACGGCATCGAGGTCGTATTGGTGACCCCCGAAGATGCACTGATGGGCCTAGGAGCGGGCGGCGAGCTTCGAGATGCGGGCCAAGACGACCACATCGGGCATTCCCTCGCTCTCGTCGATACCGAGGGACGGCCGCCTTTCGCAGCGCTCGACCACTTCGCCGAATGCCCCGTGCTCTTCAAAGGGCGTCTCGAATCCGACCGTCAAGCGCGATTGGCCAAGGAGCGCTACGGCGTCTTCGGTCAGCTGTTCGCGATGCACCGACGCGAAGGTTGGCGGTTCCACGTCAAACTCTGCTTCGAGGGACTCGGCGATCCTCCCGCCTACGAACACCTGTGGTTCGAAGTGCGCGAGCTCAAGCCGGGCCGCATCAAGGGCGTGTGCCTGAACGAACCGATGATGACCCGTGATGCGCGGCAGGGCGAAGTCGCTTGGCACGACTACGGGCGCTTATCCGATTGGAACATCGTGACCCCGGGCGGTAATTACGACCCCGAGAGCGCCGGCGTTCTCCTGAACGATCCGTGACCATGGCACGGCTTTTCATCGCCCTCGAGATCCCCGAGCGCGTCCGCAACCGCCTCGAGGAAGAAGTGAAGCGGCTTTCGCTCGCGCGTGCCGACGTCGCCTGGACGCGGGGCGCGAATTATCACATCACGTTGCGCTTCCTCGGAGAGACGAACGACCGCGCGTTGCCGGAACTCGTTGCGTTGCTGAAAGATGCGGTGAAACGGGCGCCGCCTCTCGACCTCGAACCCTGCGGTCTCGGGCGGTTTCCCGATGACGGCGATCCCCATGTCGTTTGGGCCGGTATTCGTGGCGCCGATGAAACCGCCCACGCCCACCTGCTCGAGGTGCGACGCTTTCTGAACGACGGCGCGCGGGCGTCCGGCTTCCGCGCGGAAAAAGGAAAGTTCGTTCCCCACATCACTCTCGGCCGCGTTCGATCCCCCGAGGGAACGGCGCAACTCCTCGACAGAATGGGCCCCGCCCGAATCCGCCCCTTCGGTCGCTTCCTTGCGCGGGAAGCCGTGCTCTTCGAAAGCCGGGAAGGGGAGTTCGGGACCGAGTACACGCCCCTCGCGCGCGCGACGTTTTCCGGCCGCAATCGCGCCTGACTTTCTCGGCCGAATCGGGTCGGCGTCCCCCCCGTGCGCTAGGATGCGCCCGCACGTCGTGGGAGCGCCCCGCGACGTCGGGGAGAAGTCATGGCTACCAAGCCCAATACGTCCAAGGATCCGGAAACCGCACGTCGCGAATCGCTGCTCGCCGCGACGCTCGGTCAGATCGAGAAGCAGTACGGCAAGGGCACGATCATGAAGCTGGGCGAGGTGGCCGACATCGACATGAAAGGCGTGTCGACCGGCAGCATCTCGCTCGATCTCGCACTCGGCGGCGTCGGCATTCCGAAGGGCCGCATCGTCGAGATCTTCGGACCCGAGTCCTCCGGTAAGACGACGCTCACGCTGCACGTGATCGCGAGCGCTCAAAAGCAGGGCGGCGTGTGCGCGTTCATCGACGCCGAGCATGCCCTCGATCCCGCCTACGCGCGTCGCCTCGGGGTGAACGTCGACGAACTTCTCGTAAGCCAGCCGGACACCGGCGAACAGGCGCTCGACATCGCCGAGATGCTCGTCAAGAGCAACGCCGTGGACGTCATCGTCATCGACTCGGTCGCGGCTCTCGTTCCGAGGGCGGAACTCGAAGGCGAGATGGGCGACTCGTTCGTCGGTCTGCAGGCGCGACTCATGTCCCAGGCGCTTCGCAAGCTCACGGGTGCCGTTCACAAGTCGAACACGTCGCTTCTGTTCATCAATCAGCTGCGCGAGAAGATCGGCGTCATGTTCGGCAGCCCGGAAACCACCGCGGGCGGACGTGCACTCAAGTTCTATTCGTCGGTACGCATCGACGTGCGCCGCATCGGCAAGATCAAGGACGGCGAGAACGTCACCGGCAACCGCACCAAGGCGACCGTGGTGAAGAACAAGCTCGCCGCTCCGTTCCAATGCGTCGAATTCGACATCATGTTCAACGAAGGCATTTCGTTGAACGGCGACCTCATCGACGTCGGAACGGAAAAGGGCATTCTCGAGAAGACGGGTACGTGGATCTCCTTCGGGGACGAGCGTCTCGGCCAAGGCCGCGACCGCGCCAAGCAGTACCTCGTCGACAATCCGGCCGTCGCGAAGCGTCTCTACGAGACCATCATGGCGAAGTTGGCGCCCAAGCCGAAACCGGCCGAAGCCGCCACTCCCGCGGCGCCCGCCGCAACGGCCGAAGCTCCTCGGAAGGCCGCTGCAGGCTCCGCCTGAGGTTTTTTCGCCCTCCCCGGTCCTTCGATTTTTCGGAGGACCGCGGGGTAGGGGGGTGAAAACCTCAGGAACTTTGCCATACTGCCCGACCACCGCTGCGGTGAGAGGTGCCGGAACGGCACCGTCCCGCGGCGGTAACCCTTGACGGGGTCAATTACTGGAGTCGATTCCATGGCCGTCCCGAAGCGACGTCTCTCGAAGCACCGGAAGCGCACCCGCCGCGCCCACCACAACCTTACCGGTCTGCAGCTCTCCCGCTGCTCCAACTGCAACACCGCCATTCCGGCCCACCGTGTTTGCCACAATTGCGGTCACTACGGCTCCAAGGAAGTGGTGAGCACCGAGAATCTCTGACGGTGACGACGCGGATCGCATTGGATGCCATGGGGGGGGATCAGGCCCCCCGTGAAACCGTGCGGGGAGCGCTCGAGGCGACGTTGGCCGATGCCGACCTCGAGGTCATCCTCGTCGGTGACCAATCCCGCATCGAGCAAGAGTTGGCGGCCGCCCCGCAGCCGCCGCAGCGCGTGAGCATCGCCCACGCGGGGCAGAACATCGGATGCGACGAGCCACCGGTGAAGGCTTTGCGTGCGAAGCCCGATGCGTCCATCGTTCGCGCGTCGGAATTGGTCGCTCGAGGTGAAGCGTCCGGGCTCGTGGCCGCCGGGTCCACCGGAGCGGCCGTCGCCGCCGCCCACTTCATCCTTCGGCTCATTCCGGGCGTCGAACGTGCCGGCATCGCCGTGACGTTCCCCACGCGCAAGGGCGGGCACACGGTCATGTGCGACGTCGGCGCCAACGTTTCCTGCAAGCCGCAACACCTCCGCGATTACGGGATCATGGCGGCTGCTTATGCCAAGCACGTGATGGGGTGCGCCACGCCTCGCGTCGGTCTCCTCAACGTCGGGTCCGAAGAGGCGAAGGGCACCGATCTGGTCAAGGAGACGCACAAGTTGTTCGCCGATACCCGCGGCGAGTTCGATTTTCTCGGACACGTCGAAGGCAACGACATCTTCGAGGGGTCGGTCGACGTCGTGGTGTGCGAAGGCTTCGCGGGCAACGTGGTCTTGAAGGCGGCGGAAGGTCTCTACGAGGCGTTTTCCGGCCACATGCAGGATCTCCTCTCCGAGACGAAAGCCGCCGGCGATCTCGCCGTGACGCGCGCCGTCGGAGAGTTTCTGACGCGATTCAAATCGCGCATGGACTACGCGGAGTACGGCGGTGCGCCGCTGCTCGGTGTGAACGGACTTTGCATGATCTCGCACGGTCGTTCGGACGCGCGCGCGATCAAGAACGCCCTTTTGCTCGCGGCCCGGTTCACCCGTAGCCGCGTGCTCGACCACATCCATCGCGGCCTCGGCGCCGCCTGACGGGAAGATCCATGACCGCACTCCGCGAGGTGGGGATCCTCGGAACGGGTTCCTACGCCCCCGAACGTGTCCTTTCGAATCGCGACCTCGAGAAGTTGGTCGACACGAACGACGAATGGATCGTCACCCGCACCGGCATGCGCGAGCGGCGCTTGGTGTCGGAAGGGCAGGCGACTTCCGACCTCGCCTGTGAGGCGGCGAAGCGGGCGATGGAAGATGCGGGAGTCGGTGCGGGCGACATCGATCTCGTGATCCTCGCCACGGTCACGCCCGATCATCTGGTTCCGTCGACGGCGTGCATCCTCCAGGCCCGACTCGGACTCGTGAACGCATCCGCTTTCGACATCAACGTCGCGTGTTCCGGATTCGTGACGGGAATGAACGTCGCGAAGTCGTTGATCGCGGCGGGCGCCTACCACCGCGTGCTCGTGATCGGCGCGGAAACGATGAGTTCGATCCTCAACTACAAGGATCGCGGTTCGTGCATCCTTTTCGGTGACGCGGCGGGTGCGGCCGTTCTCGGCCCGTATGCGGGACAGGGCAAGATCCTCGATATGCATACGGGGGCCGACGGCACCGGCGGAATGTCGATGGTGGTTCCGGCGGGCGGCTCGAGAAAACCTTGCACGCCCGAAGTGGTGGCGGCGGACGAGCACAAGCTCGTGATGAAGGGCAACGAGGTGTACAAGTTCGCCGTCGCGAAGTTCAAGGACCTCGTGGTCGAACAACTTGCGCGGACGGGATACAAAGCCTCCGACATCGATCTCGTGATTCCGCATCAAGTCAATCTGCGCATCATCGAGTCCGCATTGAGCCGACTCGACATCGATCCCGCGCGGATCTACATCAACCTCGATCGTTACGGCAACACGTCGGCGGGCAGCGTCCCGTTGGCCCTCGACGAAGCCCGTCGCGCCGGACGTTTTCAATCCGGGTCGTTGGTGTCCCTCGTCGCGTTCGGCGCGGGGCTCACCTGGGCCTCGTCGCTCATCCGCTGGTGATCCCCATGATCAAGACGGCCATTCTGTTTCCCGGACAAGGTGCCCAAACGCCGGGCATGGGGAAGGACTTCGCGGCGGCTTGCCCCGAATCGGCGGCGCTTTTCGCCGAAGCCAACGACATCCTCGGCTACGACCTTCGCGCGCTCTGCTTCGAAGGGCCCGCGGAAGCGTTGACCCTGACGACGCACGCGCAACCCGCCATCTACGTCACGTCGGCCGCCGTGACGGCGGCCCTGCGCTCCGCGGGAAAACTCGACGACGTGGTGGCGGCCGCGGGTTTGTCGCTCGGCGAGTACACGGCGTTGTGGTTCGCGGGGGCCTTTTCGTTCGCGGACGGCTTGCGTCTCGTGAAGAAGCGCGGTGCCGCGATGCAGGCGGCGTCCGACGCGCCGCCTTCGGGAATGGTGAGCCTCGTCGGGGCCGATCGCGATTCGGCCGAAAAGACCGCCGCGGCGGCCCGTGGCGACGGCGTGCTCGTGGTGGCGAATTTGAACGCCCCGGGCCAGATCGTTCTCTCCGGGGACAAGGAGGCGTGTGCCCGGGTTCCCGACGCCGCGAAGGCGTTCGGAATTCGACGCGCCATCCCGCTTCAGGTCGCGGGTGCCTTCCACTCGCCGCTCATGGAGCCCGCACGTGCCGCGTTGGTCGAGGCTCTCGACGCGACGCCGATGCACGATCTTCGAATCCCCGTCGTCTCGAACGTTACCGGCAAAGCCGTCACGACCGCGGCGGAAGCGCGAGCCCTGCTCGCGCGCCAAGTCGTGGCCCCGGTTCTTTGGGAGGATTCGATGAAGGAACTCGGCGCGATGGGCATCCGCCGGTTCGTCGAGCCCGCGCCCGGTGCGGTGCTGACCGCGTTGCTTCGCAAGAATCTCACGGAGATCGAAGCGGCGAATTTCGGAACCCTCGCGGATTTGACCGGCGGAGCCTCGGCATGAAGATCGAACTTTCGGAACGCGTCGCGGTGGTGACCGGTGCGTCGCGCGGGATCGGACGCGCCGTCGCGGTGGCTTTGGCGGCCGCCGGCGCATCCGTGGCGTGCGTCGCGTCGAAAGAAGCGAACGCGCAGGCAACGGTGGACGCGATCCGTGCCGCGGGTGGCCGCGCGGAGCCCTTCGGCTGCGACGTCGGGCGTCCCGCCGACATCACGGCGCTCGCCGACGCCGTCGCGAAAGCGTTCGGGCGCGTCGACATTCTCGTGAACAACGCGGGCGTCACTCGCGACGGTTTGCTCATGCGCATGTCGGAAGAGGACTGGGATACGGTTCTCGACACCAATCTGAAGGGCGCGTTCCTCGTCGTGAAGGCGTTTTCGCGGCATCTCCTCCGGTCCAAGTGCGGTCGCGTCATCAACATCGCCTCCGTCGTCGGCATTTCGGGGAACGGTGGCCAGGCCAACTACGCGGCGTCGAAGGGCGGCTTGATCGCCTTCACGAAGTCGGTGTCGAAGGAAATCGGGAGTCGTGGGATCACCGCGAACGCGGTCGCGCCAGGTTTCATCACGACGGATATGACCGACGCGCTCACGGCGGAGCAGCGGGACGCCATGGTGAAGGGGATCACCCTCGGGCGCACCGGGACTCCCGACGACGTGGCGGGGGTCGTGACGTGGCTCGCTTCGGATCTCGCCGCTTACGTCACCGGACAAGTCATCGCCGTCGACGGCGGTTTGAGGCTCTGACGCCCGTGGAAGGGCGACGGAGCGTGTGCTAATAATCCACCCTGTCGGGGGACTGCCCCCGTCGGGACTCGTTCCACAACGAAAGGTCATCTCATGGCGGACGTCCAAGACAAAGTCATCGCGATCATCGCGGAGCGCACGGGCCAGAAGGCGGAAGCGATCAAGTTGGATTCGCAGATCATCGCGGATCTCGGCGCCGACTCGCTCGACACCGTTGAAATCGTGATGCAGATCGAAGAGTCCTTCGAGATCAAGATCTCCGAAGACGAAGCTCAGAAGATCCGCACCGTCGGCGACGCCGTCGCCGCCGTGAAGGCCAAGAAGGGCGCCTGAGCCGCGACGATGTTGAAGCGCCGCGCCGTCATCACCGGAATCGGGATCGTCAGCCCTCTCGGCAACGATCGCGAGACCACGTTCTCGGGCCTGCTCGACGGGGCCAACGGGATCGGGATGATCACGTCGTTCGATACCTCCGCGTTCTCGACGAAAATCGCCGGCGAAGTGCGCAACTTCGATCCCGCGAAGTACGTCGAACCGAAGGAGGTGCGGCGTCTCGACCGCTTCACGCTCTTGACCGCCGCCGCGGGTCTTGAGGCGTTCGTGGATAGTGGGCTCGATGTCTCGAAGGAAGATCCGGACCGCTGCGGCGTCATTTGCGGCAGCGGTATCGGCGGCCTCCTCGAGATCGAAGCCCAACACAAGATTCTGATGGACCGCGGTCCCGGTCGCGTGAGCCCGTTCCTCATTCCGAAACTGATGATGAACGCGATGAGTGCTCATTTGTCGATGCGTTTCGGGATGAAGGGGCAGAACTGGGTGACCGCCTCGGCATGCGCGTCGGCGTCCCACGGGATCGGCACCGCGCTTCGGGCGATCCAATACGGCGATGCGGACGTCGTGATGACGGGCGGCTCGGAAGCCGCCATCACCC
>CAIWVZ010000311.1 GCA_903916245.1 uncultured Planctomycetota bacterium
CGAAGTCAAGATCGCCCGCACCCGCGCGAAGGGAAAGGCCCTCACCGACATCTCCTACGGACTCGCTCTCGCGGCGACCCTCGGCGGCGGCGGGTTCATCGTCGCGAGCGGGTGGATCACCACCTCGCCCGGCGAGTTCATCGGCGTTCTGGTCGCCGTCGCGACGATTTTCCGTCCCGTGAAGCGCATCGGCGACGCGTGGCAGACATGGAACCAGGCGCTCGCGAGCGCCGAACGCCTGTTCGAGATCATCGACGCTCCCGTCGATCCGACTCTCGCGGGCTCGACGGCGTCGATCGGCCCCCTCGTCCGCGGCGTCGCGCTCCGGGACGTGCGATTCGCCTATCCGAGCGCCCCCGACGAGCCCATCCTTCGCGGCATCTCGATCGACATCCCCGCGGGGAAGACCGTCGCGATCGTCGGCGCATCGGGCGCGGGCAAGAGCACCATCGTCCAACTGTTGATGCGCCTCTACGACCCGACGTCGGGCGACGTCCTATGGGACGGTGTGCCACTACGCTCGATCTCGCGCCGGGCGCTCCTCCCGCGCATCGCGGTCGTCGCCCAGCAGCCGTTCCTCTTCAACGATACGGTCGAGGCGAACATCCGCGTCGGGCGCCCAGACGCGACCGACGACGACGTCCGCGAAGCCGCACGACAGGCTCGTGTGGACGAGTTCATTCCGCGTTTGGCCGACGCTTGGAAGACGCAAGTCGGGAATCGCGGTGCGGCGATTTCGGGCGGACAGGCGCAACGCATCACCATCGCGCGCGCCATCCTCCGCAACGCGTCCGTCCTGCTTCTCGACGAAGCCACCTCCAACCTCGACCCGGAATCGGAAGCCTTGGTTCAGGAAGCTTTGGCGAACGCCCAAAAAGGTCGGACGACCGTCGTCATCGCCCATCGTCTGTCCACCATCGAGCGCGCGGACAAGATCGTCGTCCTCGATCGCGGCACGGTCGTCGAAGAAGGCACGCACGCGGAACTTCTCGCCCGCGGCGGTGCGTATACGCGGATGCATCGCCGCGGCGGCGACGTCGGCGACGGCTTGGCCTGAAATCCCGCGACGGCTAGCCTCTTTCGAGGGGATCTTTCATGCCGCGCACCGACCGACGCACCGACGAACTGCGACCCGTCACGTTCGAAACCGGCTTCCTCCGGCAGGCCGCCGCCTCCTGCGTGGCGACCTTCGGGCTCACGCGGGTGCTCTGTGCCGTGAGCGTCGAGGAAAGCGTACCGGCGTGGATGGCGGGCAAAGGTCGCGGGTGGGTGACCGCCGAATACAACATGCTCCCGGCATCCACTCCGCGCCGAAAGGCCCGCGAAGGACGCAAAGGCGGCGGCGTCGACGGTCGCACGGCGGAGATTCAACGGTTGGTCGGTCGCGCGCTGCGCCCGATCGTCGATTTGGCGGCCCTCGGTGAACGCACGCTGTGGGTCGATTGCGACGTCCTCGAAGCGGACGCGGGGACCCGTTGCGCGAGCGTGTGCGGTGCGTACGTCGCGCTGGCGATCGCCGCGAAGGGGTTGGTCGATCGCGGTCTTCTGCGCACCTCGCCGCTGCGCGGCGGCGTCGCCGCCGTCTCCGTCAGCATCCTCGACGGAATCCCCCACCTCGACCCCGACTATTCGGAAGACGTGGGTGGCGACGCGGACATGAACATCGTTCTCGACGATCAAGACCGGGTCATCGAGTGGCAAACGACCGCCGAGGGGATTCCCGTCACGGAAGCTTCGGTGGCGAAAGCCTTCGCGGTGGCGAAAACGGGCATCGCGAATATCCGCGCTCTTCAGGCGGCCGCCATCTCCGGAGCCGCGAAGTGACCACGTTGTTCGTGGGAACGGGCAACCGCAAGAAACTCGACGAGCTCCGCCGCCGTCTCGACGGTCTCGGAGTGACCATCGTGACTCCCGGCGATCTCACCGACCCTCCCCCCGCACCGGAGGAGACGACCGGGACGTTCTCCGGCAACGCGACCCAGAAGGCGCTCTACTACGCCGATCGAACGGGCCACCTCACGCTGGCGGACGACTCCGGACTCGAAGTCGATGCGTTGGGAGGACTTCCGGGCGTCGACAGCGCGTACTTCGCCGGGCACCCCTCCGACGACGGCGCCAACAACCGCAAACTCCTCGAGGCCCTCGACGGGTTCCCCCCCGAACGCCGCACCGCCCGCTACCGCTGCGTGCTCGTTCTCGCCGTTCCCGGGCGTGCCGTTTGGACCGCGGACGGGACGTGCGAAGGTCGCATCGGACTTTCGGCGAGAGGTTCGGCCGGATTCGGCTACGATCCCCTGTTCCTCGTAGGGGACGGGACCCGTACGTTCGGTGAACTCTCCCCCGACGAAAAGGACCGGATCTCCCACCGGGGGAAGGCGCTCGCCCTTCTCCGCCGGGATCTTCCGAGCGTGCTTCGAGACCTCTGAGCCATGACCACGGACCGTCCGCAAGACCGCATCCGCAACTTCAGCATCATCGCCCATATCGACCACGGCAAGAGCACGTTGGCCGATCGGCTCCTGCAGATCACGAAGACCGTCGCGGACCGTGAAATGAAGGCCCAACTGCTCGACGACATGGATCTCGAGCGCGAACGCGGCATCACGATCAAGGCGCGCGCCGTGCGCATGCGCTACAAGGTCGACGGCGTCGAGTACCAGATCAACCTCATCGACACGCCGGGCCACGTGGACTTCACCTACGAAGTTTCCCGATCCCTCGCCGCCTGCGAGGGTGCCCTCCTCGTCGTCGACGCCGCCCAAGGCATCGAAGCCCAAACCGTCGCGAACACCGACCTCGCGATGCAGGGCAACCTCGAAATCATTCCGGTTCTGAACAAGATCGATCTTCCGACGGCGCGGCCGATCGAAGTCGCGGAAGAAATCGAAAACGTCCTCGCCATTCCCGCGCTCGACGCGAACCAAGTGTCCGCGAAAACCGGCATCGGCATCGAAGCGTTGATGGAGACGGTCATCCGTCGGGTGCCGAGCCCGAAGGGCGATCCGGACGCTCCGCTCCGGGCTCTCGTCTTCGACGCGGTCTTCGACGACTACCGCGGCGTGATCATCTACATCCGCGTCGTGGACGGACGGGTCCAACTGCGCGATCGCATCGAACTCGCGTCGACGACGGCCCGCTACGAAGTCCTCGAGGTCGGCGCGATGACGCCGAACC
>CAIWVZ010000312.1 GCA_903916245.1 uncultured Planctomycetota bacterium
AGGCGGCCATGGCGCACGCGGGACTCCGATGACGACGCACGACGCGGATCGGCGAAAGACGCTCGGAAAGACCGGCCTCGGAAAACCCTTTGCATGACTCTTTTATTCGACCTTGACGAGGGTCAACTCTCCGATCGGACGGACGTCCTCGCCGTGGACGGGGTCTTCGGCGTCGGGCCCAATCTCTCGCATTGGCCGGGGCATCGAACGCCCGCGAGATATCGGCACGATCTTTCGACCGGGAGCGCGCTGCTCTTCGCCGCCGATCCGGAGCGCGACGCCCTCCTGCGCGATGTGACGACCGTCGCCAACAACCACTACGACACGGACGGGGTCCTCTCCGTGTTCGCGGTGCTTCATCCCGAACGGGCGCTGTCCCTCGCCGGACCGATGCTCGACGCGGCGACGGCCGGGGACTTCATGGTCGTCCGCTCGGAAGCGGCCCTTCGATTCGACGCGATCGTCATGGGAATCGGAGCCCATCCCACATCTCCCTTGGCGGACGATGTACGCGGGTTGCCGTCGTTCGAACGGTGGCGCCGCTCGACGCGCTGGCTGATCGAGCGCATCCCCGAACTGCTGCGCGATCAAGGCCCTCTCGAACCGTTGTGGATCGACGCCGTACACGCCTTCGACGCGACGATGGCGTCGTTCGCGAGGGGCCGCTCGCGCATGGAAAAACGACCGGGCTCCCTCGCCGTCGTCGACACCGACCACGACCTCGATACGGCGGCCGTCGTCACGCTCGCGCAACCGTGCTGCCGCATCCTGACGCGGACGCACGGTCCCGACGGGGTCCGCATGCGCTTCGTCCACACGACCCACAGTTGGTTCGATCGTGTCACGCCCACGCCGCGTCGCTTCGATCTCGTCGCCGTCGCGGAGCGTCTGAACGAAGGACGGGCGCCGCACGGCCCACGATGGATCGCGTCGGAGATCTCCGCGCCCATCGCGGAACTCGCTTTCGGCCGGCCCGTAAAACCGGCGCACTTCACCGACTCGAAGGTCGGGCTTTCGCCCGTCGACGACGGAGATGCCTGCCTGAAAATGATCGAGGCGGCCTCGGCCTGACGCCGAAACCGCCCCGAGTCGTCGATCCCTTCGGGATCAGGCCGTCACGTCCACACCGTCGAAGCCGCGGAACTTGATGGTGTAGGACTCGGTGAACGTGAGGCGCTGTTCCTGCATCACGGACACGGCGAGTTGCTGCCCGTGCATGAACGAGCTCAGCGCTTCCGAGCGCCAGTGGACGCCACCGCAGTTGCGACCCTGCGCGATGTTCGACGCCAACTTGTCGAGTTCTTCACCCACCGTGAGGGTTCCCGCCTCGGGACCGGTGTAGGCCTCGAGCGCCGAACCGTCGGCGGACGCGACCCACGTCTGCGGCAGGACGAAGTTCTCGTTGAAGAACGCCTTGAGCACCGTGACGCACGCGCCGGCGATGACGTTGTGGCCCGCGCCGTACGACGGATGCGGAGGGCATCCTTCGTTGTAGGCCATCGGGAGCAACGACGTTCCGTACATCGTCTCGACGCGCTGGCGCGCCACCGAGTTGAGGACGTCGCCGTGAATTCCGAAGTTGTCGAGCCCCGCGTGCTGCACGTGGACGCGCCCCGCGTACTCTTCCGGGCGAATGCGGCGATGCACGAACCACTTCTGGTACCAGACCGCCTTCAGAGCGCGGAGCGCCACTTCGGCGATCAAGGTCACCAAGTGCGGCATGCCGAAATTGACGAAGCCCTGCTGATTGGTGCTCGTGGCGTACGGGCTCATCTCCGGCTTGAAGCCGCAACCCGCCTGCGCGGTCTGGAACGCCGCGAACAGGAACGCCTGATACGAGACGTCGACGCGCGCGTAGTACGCGAGATCGCGAAGATTGCGGATGTAGCGTTCCGTCGAGTCGAGCGTCAGCGTGCCGGGCGGCGTCTGACCGTTTTGGACGGCCAACCACGACGCCAAGTCCGTCATGTAGTTCACGCCCGGGACCAACGTGCGCTGCTTGTACGGGATGCGGATCGACCCGTAGTTGAACGGGCGCAGCAGGTACTGGGAAATGTACGGACCGCGGAGGTCTCCCGTCGTGCCCGAACGGAACAACGTCGACGGGGTGACCGCCCCCCCCGACCTCGGGCCGCGGAAGTCCGACAGCCCCGACAGTTCGGAGCAAGCCGCGGCGATGTCCGCGTCGCCGTTCCAGTTGGAGAAGTGCAGGTCGCGAACGAGGGCCATCCAGTAGAGCTCGACCAACTCACCCGCCTGCTCGGCGGACTGGAAGGTCGGTGCCGGGGCCATCGTCAACTGGTGGCTGTCGCGACCGAGGAGATCGTAGGTCAAACCGGCCTGCGGGCTATGCAACTTGACCGGACCGCCGTAGGGCACCGCCGCGAGGGCCGCCAAATCGGCGTCCGCCAACGCCGAGCGGAACTGCCCCCACGCATTCGCGTCGGGACGACCGAGGGCGTCGTGCGGGAGTCCCTTCGAATAGCTGAAAGCACCGTCGGGACGGAGCGCTTGGTCGCCGTTGTCGCCCTGCGACACCACGCCGGCTTGGTATTGGAGGTCGGCGCAATCGCGACGCACCTGACGGGCGTCCGCGCGACGCGCCTCGAGGCCGGTCAAGGGGAGCGCCGCGGCATCGGCGCCGCCGCAACCGGTCAACGTTGCACCGCTCGCGACGACCGCCGCCCCGGCACCCACGGTTCCGAGGAAGTTGCGGCGGTTGACTCCCGCCTTCGCGCCATTTTTCTTGCTCACCGAAGGACTCCGCATTCAGGTGGTCTATCGGATTCCGGGCATTCATGCTCAAAACGGAAGCAATGAACGCCTCTCCGAACTTCCCACTCAAACGGAATGTTAGCCCGAAATCCCTCAGACGAGGAACAAGATTTGAAAACCATACCCCGAAAGCGTGATTACCGGCCAACGATTTTTTCGCCAATTGTGCGGCTTACGCAACCCTCGAACGGACGACGGGTTAGGAGCGATTCGAAGGGTCCGTGGAATCGGATCGTCCCCGAACCCACGCGGCGACCGCGGCGGCGGTTTCGCTATTCATCCCGGGAGTCGACGCCAATTCCTCCGCGGAAGCACGCTTGACGCCGGCGAGTCCTCCGAACCGTTTCAGCAACGCCCGCGCGCGTTTCGTCCCGACGCCCGGAATCGTCTCGAGGACCGACGTCACGGCTTGTTTCGCACGCAGCTTCCTCGAGAACGTGATCGCGAAGCGATGCGCTTCGTCACGGATGCGAACAAGGAGTTTCAATTCCTCCGACGTGGGATCGAGCACGATCGGCAGATCCCGCTCTTCCTTGACGACGCGCTCGTCACCGCCGAAGCGCCCCATCGCGCGCGCTCCGGACCTCGCTTTGGCGAATCCGATCACATCGACTCCGACGATCTTCAGCTCCTTCACGACGTCGAGCACGCGTCGAAGCTGCGGACGCCCACCGTCGATCACGACGAGATCGGGAAGGTCGCCGTCATCCCTGCCCGACTCCAGACGTCGCCTCAACACCTCTTCGAGCGCCGCGAAGTCGTCGTTCTTCTCTTCGCTGACCTTGTAGTGTCGATATCGCGATTTGTCGGGCTTTCCCTCCGTAAACGCGACGCGACTGCCGACGACCTGCCCACCCGCGAGATGGGAAATGTCGTAGCACTCCATGCGCCGCGGAGTTCGCGCGAGATCGAGTTTGCGCTCGAGGCCGAGCAGCGTCTCGGAGGCGCGTTCCTCTCCCCCGCCGTCGTCGGAAAGCGCCAATTCGGCGTTGCGCCGGGCCATGTCGAGAAGCCGTGCAGCTTCGCCCTTCTCCGGAACCTTGATCGCCACGCCCCCCGGACGTCGCCCGGCGAAGATGTCGGCGAACAGCGCGCTGTCTTCCGGCAATTCGGGAACGAAGATCTCTCCCGGAAGCGGGCGGGACGCGTCGTAGTACTGCCCGAAAAAGGCCGAGAGGATCTCGGCGGCCCCTCCGTCGCATTTGACGCGAAACGTCTCGCCGTTGCGAAGCACGCCCGAACGTACCGAAACGACGGCGACGGCGCCCAACGTTCCGGCCGTCGCCACCGCGACCGCATCCCGGTCGAGGGACGGTCCCTTCGCGACCATCGGATGGTCGACCGTCGTTTTGACGGCGAGGAGGCGATCGCGAAGCTCCGCGGCGCGCTCGAAATCGAGAGCGTCGGCGGCTTGTTCCATATCGCGTTCGAGTTCGGCGACCACTTCACGATCTTCGCCCGAGAGAAAGCGCACGACTTTGCGAACGATCGCGAGGTAGTCGTCGCGGGTCACGAGTCCGACGCAGGGTGCCACGCATCGCTTGATTTCGTACGCGAGACACGGCCGCGTCCGGTTGTAGAGGACCGAATCCTGGCAGGTCCGAATGGGGAACAAAGCGTTCAACCACTGAATGGTGCGGCGGCACGCGAATCCGGAGGGATAAGGTCCGAAGTAGTGGGCCCCGTCCACCCGTCGTCGCCGCACGATTTCGAGCCGCGGCCACTCGGCCTTCATGTCGAGTCGGAGGCTGAAGTACGTCTTGTCGTCGCGAAGGCGGATGTTGAAACGCGGCTGATGCTGCTTGATCAGCGCGTTCTCGAGAAGCAGCGCGTCCTTGGTCGTCTCCGTCACGAACACGTCCACTTCGCGCGCGAGACGTCGAATATGCCTGACGGAAGGCCGAGTATCCGTGCCGTTCAAGTAGGCGCGCACGCGATTGCGCAAGCCCGCCGCCTTACCGATGTAGATCGGCTTCGACGCGGCGTCGAGGAAGACGTAGACACCCGCGTCCGAAGGCAGGGTGGCGACACCGTCCGCATCGAAGGGAACCTTCGCCACGGGTTACTGCTCCCGAAGGAAGCGTGCCTCGAGCCGCTTGACCTGATCACGGATCTGTGCGGCTTCTTCGAAGCGCAGTTCCTTCGCCGCGGCGCGCATGAGCCCCGTAAGACGCGCGATTTCTCCGGCGACGTCGCCACCCGGAGGTGACCCCGCGTCGTCGAGAGCGATGAGCCCCTTCGACTTCTTGCCCCGCTTGCCGAACGCCTTTCCCACGTCCTGCGTCCCGACCGTGACGTAGTCCTTTTCGTAGAGACTTTCGATCAGATCCGCGATCTTCTTCTTGATGCCGAGCGGCGTAATCCCGTGCTCCGTGTTCCACGCGAGTTGGATGGCACGTCGACGCTCGGTCTCGCGAACGGCGGTTTCGATCGATCCCGTGCGTTGATCGGCGTAGAGGATCACGCGACCTTCGACGTTGCGCGCGGCGCGTCCGATCGTCTGGATCAGCGACCGATGACTGCGGAGAAACCCTTCCTTGTCCGCGTCGAGGATACCCACCAACGCCACTTCCGGAAGATCCAAACCTTCGCGGAGCAGGTTGACGCCGACGAGAACGTCGAATTCCCCGAGACGCAGGCTGCGAAGGATCTGCATGCGTTCGAGCGTGTCGACGTCGGAATGGAGGAACCGCGTCCTTACGCCCAGTTCGCGCCAATATCCAGTCAGATCTTCTGCCATACGTTTGGTGAGGCTCGTGACGAGCACGCGCCATCCCGCCGCGACCGTCTTCTTCACTTCCGAAAGGAGATCGTCCGCCTGTCCGGTGGCCGGACGGATCTCCACCACCGGATCGACGAGCCCCGTCGGACGGATCACCTGTTCGGCGGTCACCCCTTGGGATCGCCGCAGATCCTCGTCGCTCGGCGTCGCCGAGACGTAGACCGCTTGGCGCATGCGCTGCTCGAATTCTTCGGCGGTCAACGGACGATTGTCGATCGCCGACGGCAGACGGAAGCCGTGTTCGACCAACGTGTCCTTACGGGCCCGGTCGCCGCGGTACATGCCGCCGAGCTGCGGGATGGTCACGTGGCTTTCGTCGACCA
>CAIWVZ010000313.1 GCA_903916245.1 uncultured Planctomycetota bacterium
GACGGTCCATCGCTTCATCGATGCGGTCGTCCACGCGCCGATGCATTTCCCTGCGACGCGCTTCGGATTCGCGAACCGCGTCGCGTCGACGGTCACCGCCGTCGTCGTGCGTGGCGCAACCGACGCAAAGAACCGACAAGGCGAGAACGGCGAAAAAACGCGGCATCGACCAACTCCGGCCCGACGTTTTCAGGACGACGCGGTGCCTCGCGCCTCGGCAGCGCTCTTTTGCATCGCGTCGTCGGCGGGAGCGAACAGGGCTCCCATCTTGCGGAACTTGCCGTAGCGGGCGTCGAGCAGTTCCGGCACGGCCACCTTCGACAGCGTGTCGAGATGGCCGACGATCTTCGCCTTCACCGTCGCGAACATGCTCACGTGATCGCGGTGGGCACCTCCGAGCGGTTCCGGCACGACCTCGTCGACGATCCCGAGGCCGAGGAGATCCTTCGCCGTCAACTTCAGCGCACGGGCGGCATCCGGGGCGCGCTTCGCGTCACCCCAAAGAATGGCGGCGCATCCTTCCGGCGAAATGACCGAGTAGTACGCGTGTTCGAGCATCATCACGCGGTCCCCCACGCCGATGCCGAGCGCACCGCCCGAGCCGCCTTCGCCGATCACGAGACAGACGACCGGCACGCGGAGCCCCGACATGTCGCGGATCGCTTCCGCGATCGCCCACGCCTGCCCACGCTCCTCCGCACCGATACCGGGGTAGGCCCCCGGCGTGTTGATGAACGTGACGATGGGGAGACCGAACTTTTCGGCGAAGCGCATCTTGCGCATCGCCTTGCGATACCCCTCGGGATGGGCGCAACCATAGTTGCACGCCATCTTTTCCTTGAGGTCTTTACCCTTCCGGTGCCCCACGACCATGACGCGATGGGTACCGATCCGCGCCAACCCCGTAAGGATGGCCCGATCGTTCCCGAACTCGCGGTCGCCGTGGAGTTCGACGAAGTCTTCGAAGCAAGCCGCCACGTAGTCCGACGTCAGCGGACGGTCCTTGTGGCGGGCGATCTGGACGGTCTGGATCGGGGTCAGGGCCCCCGTGACTTCCCGCAACTTTGCGTCGAGTTCGGCCCGAAGCGCCACCAATTCTTTGGACGGCGCCGCACCCGGCCGGGCCTCCGCCTCGAGAAGGTCGATCTTCTGCTCGATCGCGATGATCGGCCGTTCGAACTCGAGGACGAACGCCGCCGACCTCGTCGGTCGGTCGGGGCGCTTCGTGGGGGGTGGGGATTCGGCCATGGGGGCGTGTCGGCGGGTAACGGGGGCATCGTAGGCCCGCCGATGCCCCCCGACAAGCCCACCACTGGGGTGCGTTCCGGTCCACCACCCCCGCTGCTAGCGTTTCCGCGATGAACGCGGCATGGCAAATCGAAGTTCGCTTGGCCCCCGGCGTCGACGACGCGGTCGGGCATCAAGTCGAGGGAAATCTCGGATGGATCGGCGTGTCGAAAGGCCTTTCGGTCAAGACCGCACGTCAGTTCCTGCTCGTCGGTGACCTCGATCGCGCGCGAGCCGAACGCCTCGCTCGGGACCTCCTCGCGGACCCCGTCACCGAGTCCGCGACCGTGCATGACCACGCGTCATGGGACGGTCGGCGCGCCGCGTCCGTCACGGTCTACCGCAAGCAAGGCGTGATGGATCCCGTCGAAGCGTCGATCCGTCGCGGCGCGGACCGTCTCGGCTGCCGCCTCGACCACGTCCGTACGGGAACGACGTACGAATTCACGGGCGACGTCGACGACGCGACGTTGGCGCGCATCGGCTCCGGACTCTTGGCGAACGGCGCCATCGAAGACATGAAGGTCGGCGTCGTGCGGATTCCCGACGTGCGCAGCCCCTCCGCCGGGGCGTTCGGTCGCCGAGAAATCCCTCTCCGCGGCGCGAACGACGCGGCCCTCGAAAAAATCTCGAAGGACGGCGGCCTCTCGCTTTCCCTCGAGGAGATGAAGGCCATCGCCGCGCACTTCACCGCGGAAGGCCGGGAACCGACGGACGTCGAGCTCGAAACCCTCGCGCAGACGTGGTCGGAACACTGCAAACACAAGACGTTGACCGGAGGCGTCGTCTACAACGCCGGCCGTCCCGACGAGATGCGCTTCTCGAATCTCCTGAAGGAGACGATCAAGGCGGCGACCGAAACCATCGCGCACCCGATGTGTCTTTCCGTCTTCCACGACAACGCGGGCGTGATCGCGTTCGGCGACGACGACGCGTTGTGCATCAAAGTCGAAACGCACAATCACCCGAGCGCCATCGAACCCTACGGCGGCGCGGGAACGGGCGTGGGCGGCGTGATCCGCGACATTCTCGGAACCGGACGCGGGGCGAAGCCCGTCGCGAATATCGACGTCTTCTGCGTCGCGCCTCCCGACATGGCGGCGACCGACGTTCCGAAGGGTTGCATGCACCCGCTGCGCATCCTGCGCGGCGTCGTCGCGGGCGTTCGCGACTACGGCAACCAGATGGGCATCCCGACGGTCAACGGCGCGGTGGTCTTCGACGACCGCTACGTCGGCAACCCGCTCGTTTATGCGGGCACCGTCGGCTTGATGCCGAAGTCCGCCGTCACGAAGGAAGTGCGCCCCGGCGACCTCATCGTCGCCCTCGGCGGACGTACGGGCCGCGACGGCATCCA
>CAIWVZ010000314.1 GCA_903916245.1 uncultured Planctomycetota bacterium
CGGCCCGCTCCGGGGTAGCTGACGGCCACCACGCTCGGCGTCGCACCGGAACCCGTCGCACCGTTGTCCACGACGCCCTTGTTGTTCGTCACGCCGGCGGCGTTGACGTTGTAAAGGCCGGACATGTTCTCGATGCAGACGTCCGTCGGCTGGGCCGCGTTGACCACGGTGGGCGCCGAGAACTGACTCAGGATGTTGAAGTCACGACGTCCCGGAGGTCCGGGGAATCCCGGCTGCGGCGACAACGTGAAGTTGTACATCGTCATCTGATCCACGGTGGAACCGAGGGCGTTCGCCACCATCACGCCGGGCTGCGTGCCCGCCGCGATGTAGCTCTGCCAGTTCCAGCAGCCCGACTTCGGACCGAGGAAGCCGGAGATCGTCTTGATCACCTTTCCGTTGGGCAGATTCTCGAGAACCGCGCCGCCGGCCGACTCGTACACCGTCACGGTGTTGCCGAAGTAGTTGAACACGTAGGCCATGTACTCGTTGGTGAGTCCTTGGCCGAGCATGCGCAAACCCGCCGAGACTTCGTTCGGGCCGTAACCGACCGGGAGACGGATACGTTCCGTCTGCGAAGCCACGCGAATGACCGACAACGTGTTGTCCGCGAAGTTCGCGACGAAGACGTCTTCGTTCGCGGGCTGAACCGTGACCGCCTTCGGCGCGTTGCCGACCGTGATCGTGTTGGCGACGCGGTGGAAGTTCGGCGACGCGGGGTTGGTGTAGACGCGCTGCACCGTGCCCTGATCGCCGTTCGAGATGTAGAGGAAGTTCAGGTCCGGCGTGATGCCGAGGCCGTTCGGCGACGAAATACCCGTCAACGTCGTGATGAGCGAGAAGTCGAAGGAGTTGATGACCTTGACGTCGTTGGCCGTTCCGTCGATCACGTACAGACGGTTGCCGTAGGGCGGCGGAGCCGCCGCCTGCGTGATGCCGAGGCACAGAAGCAACGACGCCGCGGCGGCACCGTTGCCGGCCGCGACGACACCCGGATCTTGCGTCGCGTCACGCGGCGGGTCGGTGATGGAATTGCCGGCGTTGAGGAACGTTCCGACTTCCATGTCCTTCGGAATGCCGAGGATCGACGCGTTCGCGAGCGGCGTCTGCATGTAGGTCATGTTGCCCGACACGGTCGAGCCGTAGGTGACCGGCACACGCGCGCAGGGAGCCGCCGCGTACGCCGCGGTTCCCGCGTAGGCGATGTCCGCCGTGCTGACCACTCCGAGACCCGGACGATCGAACGGAGGCGTTCCGCCCTGCGTCACGCCCACGAAGATGGTGTCCGGCGGGACGGGGTTGCGCGAGAGGCGCGGACCCGCTTCGTACGTGAAGCCGGACGTGAAGTTTGCGGCGAGCACGTTGCCCGAACGGTCCTGAGCCGTCGGCACCGCCGCGTTGGCGTTGATCGTGATGTTGACGACCGCGGGCACCGCCGGAGGATTCGGGGTCGCCGCCGTCGGCGACGGCAGGTAGGTGCCGGGCACAGGCTTCACGACCGGGAGTTGGAGCACCGTGCCCGCGGGCTGCGCCGGGTCGTTGCTCGTGATCGGGAACCGCGTCGGGTTCGACGCATAGTTCTGGAAAACGGTTCCGGCTTGGATGCCTTGGAGACCGGTTACGTCGACCCAGCGGATACGCACCTGCGACGGATTGGTCACCGGATCGGGCATGTAGACGACGTAGCCGAGGGTCGTCGGAAGACCCTGCGGCTGATTGGTCGTCGGATCGGTCGGCAGGTTGTACTGAATCTGGAGGGCGCCGTTGGTCGCGACGGTGTCGTCGCCCGCGCCGCCTTCGTAGATCGTGTTCGCACCCGGACCGAACGGAAGGAACGGAGTCGAGATGAACGGGTCGCGCGTCGACGTCTGTCCGACGAGCGCCGCGAAGTCCACGGCGTCGTTGAAGTTGAGGACGATTTCGCTGTTGATCTTCACGCCGTTCGAGCCGTTCACCGGAAGCACCGGCGCCGAGGCCGACATGCCGATCGCCGTCGTGTCGCCGCCGCCACCCGCCGCCACCGTGAACGGCAGCACCGGGAGGAGGTTGTTCACGCACGATGCCGAGGCCCCCGTCGTGCAGAACGGACCACCGTTCGACGACTTGAGGTTGCCGGTGATGACGAGAGCGTAGTTGCCCGCCGGGAACGCCTGCGGCGTGGCGATGTTGCCGTCCGGGTTGTAGTAGAGACGCAGACGAGCCGGAGCCGTGTCGTTGGTCACGGCGTTCGTCGGATCGAGCGCGCCCGCGGAGTCGATGCTCACGCACACCGGAGCGCCGGGCGCGAACAGACAGTTGCCGACGTTGGCGGGAGTCGAACCACCGAGGAAGAACACCACGATGCCGTCGCTGCCCGAGGACGGGACCGACGCGATCGTCGACGCCTTGACGGTCGTGTTGAAGTTCAATTCGAGGAACGTCTGTTGCCCCGGGTTGCCTTCCGCGAACACCGGAGGCGGCACGTTGTAGGCCGCCGCGCCGGTCGCACCGGCCGGAACCGGCACGCCGTTCAACGGAGCGGTCGGGTACGGCGTCGGGTTGACGGGAGCCTGGGGCGGGAACACCTGAGTGGCGCCGATCCAGTAATTCACGGGACCCGACAAAGAGAGGAACGTGGGTGCGCCGCCGCCGCCACCGCCGCCACCGCATCCGGCGACGACCGCGAGGGCCATGACGACTCCGAAGAGCGCCACACGCGCTCGACCATTGCGATTCGACTTCCGAGGTTCGTTCACGAGCTCGACTCCGGTAGGGGTGTGCCCCGATCCGATGCGACGATCCGCACCGGACGACTTCCATTCCGCAACCCGCGTGCCGGGCATTCGGCGGCGCGGTCCATCGGAAAGGCTGAGGCGGGGTTATAGCACGGCGGGGATTTTCGAGGGAGGCTCCCCCTCCCCCCGAAAAACCCGGCGATCCGGGCGGACGAGCGCTTCCGCTCGGGGCGGCTTCGGCAGCCCGAAAGACGGACGACTACGGGCCCGAGGCCACGGTTTCCGCGCCTGTTCCTTACTGTTAAATCCTCGTGGGGGGCCGAGGCTCCCGTCCGGAGGGAAATGACCACGTTCGAGCCGCCACTGCCCCGAGACAACGACCCGACGCCGCTGCCCGGCGAATCGGCCCTCGATATCGCCCTTCGCCCGAAGGCTTTGGCGGAGTTCGTCGGACAGCCTCTCGTCGTCGACAACCTTCGTATCGCGATGACCGCGGCGAAGCTTCGCGGCGAACCGGTGGACCACGTTCTCCTGTCGGGACTCCCGGGTCTCGGAAAAACGACGCTCGCCGAACTCGTCGCCCGCGAAATGGGGGCGGGCTTTCGCGCGACGTCGGCACCGGCCCTCGAGCGCCCCGCGGACCTCGCGGGCATCCTGACGGGCCTCTCCGCCGGAGACGTTCTCTTCGTCGACGAGATTCATCGACTGCCGTCGACCGTCGAAGAGTACCTCTACGGCGCGATGGAAGATTTCGTCATCGACATCGTGCTCGATCAAGGTGCCCGGGCGCGCACCGTGAGGCTCGACGTCAAGCCGTTCACGTTGGTCGGCGCGACGACGCGGGAAGGACTGCTCGCTCCTCCGTTCCGTGCGCGCTTCGGATTGATCGAACGCCTCGAGCCCTACGCGAACGACGATCTCGCGCGCATCGCGCTCCGCTCATGCGGACTTCTGAAGATCGACGTCGACGCGGCGGCGGCGGCGGCGGTCGCCTCCCGTTCGCGCGGAACCCCGCGCGTGGTGAATCGTTTCCTGCGTCGCCTCCGCGATCTCGCCCAAGTCGAAGGTCGCACGCGCATCGACCGCGAACTCGTCGATCGCGGATTGACGCGCCTCGGAGTGGACGATCGCGGACTCCTCGCCGTCGATCGTTTGATCTTGTCGACATTGGCGCGCGCGGGAGGCGAGCCCGTCGGCGTGAAGACGCTCGCGATCACGCTCGGCGAAGACGAACGCACCGTCGAAGACGTCTACGAACCGCATCTCATCAGGGAAGGCTTCATTCTGAAGACGCCGCGCGGACGCATCCTGACCCCGGACGGCGAAAAGGCCGCGGGAGTCCCCGCCCGGCCGGACGATCGCCTTCCGTTCGGAGCCGGCTGAGTGACGCAGGGCCGCCGACGCCTGATCGCCTTCGCGGCGTGCGCGCTTCTCGCGGCTCTCGTGGCGACGCTCCTGCCCGTCGACATCCCGTTTCTTCCGAAGACGGGGGCACCGTCGTGGACGTTCCACGAAGAGCCGACGATTCGGGTCCTCCTCGGAGACCTCGCGCCGGGTACCGCCGCCGATCTCGGGGGGGTCGCGGGGACTCCCGGCACCCGCTTCCCGGCGCCTTCGCGGGTCATTCTCGAGTTCGCGCGCGACGGCGCCGTCCGCGCCAACGGCACGGTGGTGACGCTCCCCCTCGTCCTGCAAGGCGGCCCCGACGGCATCGGCTACACGGGCCGACGCTATTCGGGCGACTTCGTCGTCGACAAAGACAAGCCGGACCGCCTCGTCGTCCTCAACCGCGTGCCCATCGAACGCTACGTCGAAGGCGTCGTCCTCTCGGAGATGCCTCCCAACTTCCCCGAAGAGGCGCTGAAGGCGCAGGCCGTTGCGAGCCGTTCCTACGCGGCTTGGAAGATCGCGACGTGCCGATCGCTGTCGTGGGACGTCGCGGATACCCAACGCTCTCAGGTCTATCGGGGCAACCCCGAATTGCCGAAACTCGCGGCGCGCATGGTGCGCGCGACGCGGGGGCTCGTCCTCGCGTCGGGGAAACGCCCGCTCGAAGCGGTGTTCTCGAGCACGTGCGGAGGATCGACGCGATCCGCCGAAGAAGCGTTCGGCGACGCGGCGCCGGATCCGCTTCGCGGCGTCGTCTGTCGTGCCTGCGACGGGACGACCTTCTCCACATGGCGCTGCGAAACCGATCGCAAGACCGTCGGGAAAGCTCTCGGCGTGGGAACCGTGACGGCATTCTCCAACCCCGTGCGCCATCCGAGCGACCGACTCAAATCCGTCGACGTCCTCGGCGACAAAGGTGCGAGGAAAACCGTATCGGGATCGGCGCTGCAATCCGCCCTCGGTGCGAAGGCGCTTTCGACGTGGTTCACCTCGATCGACGTCCGCGGCCGCGTCGTCGTCGCGGAAGGCCGCGGCTACGGACACGGGGTCGGCATGTGCCAAGTGGGAGCGGGAACGTTGGCGCGCCGCGGCGCGGATGCGGGGTCGATCCTCGCGACGTACTATCCGGGCGCTTCGGTCGCGCCTTTGTGGCCGAATCCCTGATCGCGATGCCTCCTCTCCCCCTCGAACCCGGGTCCGGTCCCTTCGCCTTCGACGTGCACGCCGAAGACGGTAGGGCGCGTGTCGGCACCCTGCGCACCCCCCACGGCGGCGCCCTCACGCCCGCGTTCATGGCCGTCGGTACGGCGGCGACGGTCAAGGCGCTGACGCCGACCCAAGTCCGCGGCACCGGCACCCGCATCGTGCTCGGCAACACCTACCACCTCGCGGTGCGTCCCGGCTCCGAACGCATTCGGCGCCTCGGCGGCCTCCACCGTTTCATGCGTTGGGAGGGGCCCATCCTCACGGACTCGGGCGGGTTCCAAGTCTTCTCGCTCGCCGGTACGCGGGACGTCGACGCCGACGGCGTCACGTTCCGCAACCACGTCGACGGTGCCCTTCTGCGCCTCGGCCCGGACGAGGCGATGAAGATCCAGGACGATCTCGGATCCGACATCGCGATGGTCTTCGACGAGTGTCTTCCGGCGGGCGCCTCGCGAGCCGACGTGGAGCGTTCGCTCGAGCAGCGCACGCTCCCGTGGGAGATCCGGTCGCTCTCGCACCGCCCGAACGACGGTCGCGCCGTGTTCGCCATCGGCCAAGGCGGCTTTCACGCGGATCTCCGAAAAGCCTGCCTGTCGGAACTCGTCCGTCACCCGTTCGACGGATTCGCGATCGGCGGGCTCTCGGTCGGCGAATCCCATACCGATTTCATCGAGATGCTCGACGTCTCCACGGCGATGATTCCGCGAACGAAGCCGCGCTATCTCATGGGCGTCGGCTCGCCGCGCGAACTCGTCGAAGCGATCGGCCTCGGCGTCGACATGTTCGACTGCGTCCTACCGACGCGCACCGCGCGCAACGCGCAGGCGCTCACCTTCGACGGTCCGCTGCGACTGCGCAACGCGGCCCACGCGGACGACGAGCGCCCCATCGACCCCGAGTGTCCCTGCGAATCGTGCGCGGGCGGCTTCTCGCGCGCCTATCTCCGCCATCTGTTCGCCGCGAACGAAATGCTCGCGGGCACGTTGGTCACCGCGCACAACCTGACCTTTCTGCAACAAGTCATGAAGAAAGCCCGCGAGGCGATCCTCGCGGGCTCCTTCGCGGCCTGGTCGTCGAGCTTCCTCGGGCGCTACCCCGCCGAAGCGGGGCTCCCGAACGACGTCACGGGGCGTTGATGATTTCGATCTTGCGCACCCGCATCACGGGAAGCGCGGATCCGGGCAGTTCCACCGGATCATCCCCGTCGAGGACGCCGATGTTCTTCCCGCGGTACTCCTCGAAATCGAGTCGATCCGAGACGATGTAGTACTCGCGCTGATCGCCCCGGTGGATCTTGTACTTCGGAGCCCCCTCGATCGAGGAGGGCGGAGCGAGCTGAACCCAGCCCGTCGCCTTGTAACGACCCTTCTCGAGGCCGATCCGACGGGCTTCTTCTTCCTTGCGCTCGCGGAGGCGCTTCAGATCTTCCCGATAGGTCTTCTCGCTTTCGGCGAGACGACGCTCCGCTTCCTCTTTTTGACGGAGGGCGAGAGCGAGGACTTCCGCATTCTTCTCCCATTCGCCGACGACGTCGAGACGTCGCTCGATACGCTTTTTCATCGCGTCGTCGTCCGTCTGACGCAGAACCTCTTCGTAGCGCTCGCGAAGGACCTTCGTTTCGCGGGCACCCGCGGGCTTGGCGAGCTCCACGTTGAACTTCTCGTCCGCGGCGGCGACGACTTCGGCGCGCTTCTTTTCCGCCTCGCGACGCGCTTCGAGAGCGCGCATCTCGGCTTCACGCTTCGCCTTCGCCTCCTGCATGGCGATCACACCGGCGGCGAACGCCTTCTCGGCGGCCGCGGTGTCGTTCCACGTTTCGACGTAGCGGTGGAACACCCAACCCGGGTGCGATTCCGGCATCTTGATGCGACCCCAGTCGCCGCGCGACTCGACGAGATCGACGACGGTGCCCGGCTCGATCGTTCCGAGAGACGGCTCGTCGGTCGACGGCGTACCGCGCATCTGGAGTCGGGTCGCCTTCACGACCCACATACCTTCGGCGTTCTTCTCGAGATACTCGCGCGTCGCACGGCGCAACGAGATCCAAAGATCCACACCGCCGGGAACTTCGCACGCGAGCCAATCACCACGACGCGCGACGACCTTCACGGCCGAGCCGCGCTCGAGGCGAACGACTTCCTTGTGGAAGTCGCCCGCGCCGCCGCGGACGTTGACTTTCGTACCGGTGACGCGGCCCCACCAAGGGAACGTCTCGACGGGACGCGAAGACGGACGCGTTTCGGGACGCGATTCCGCGACCGCCGTCGGCGCGGTCACGACCTGACCGAACGCCGCCGCGGCGCCCAAAAGAACGACAAGGAAAAGTTGCGAGCGCATGACCGACTCCCCAAGCGGGCCCGCCGGGGCCCGAACTCCCCCACGTTACGGAAGCGGCGCGAAACGCGCAAACTCAACCGAGCGGAGGCAAGGAAGCGTCCCGAAGGACCTCCGCTTCGATCAGGTCGATCGGCTTGCCGGATCGGCGCGCCAGGGCCGCCACGTCCTCGTACTCGGGGCGCAGTCGGACCACCCGGCCCCGGAGCCGCCCGACCTTCACGCGACAAGGTCCGTCGGCCGTGGCCACCGTCACGATGTCGCGATCGAGGACCTCGCGACGCATGGTGCGCCAACGGAGCCCGAACGTCGTCGAATGGCGCAGTACGAGATCCGACAAACGCTCCCTGTCCACAGGTGTGGAAAGCAACGTAAGTCGGTGCCCGGGGCGTCCCTTCTTCATGATGACGGCGGTGAAATTCACATCGAGGGCACCGGCCTCGAACAGGCGTTCCGCGAGGAACGCCAGTCCCTCCGAACGCATGTCGTCGATTTCGCAGACGACCTCCGCCACTTCGTCCGGAGACGACGGGGTCCCGTCGACGCGCTCCGCCAAGACGGCGCGCAGGACGTTGGCGCGACCGGGCCAATCGGAGTTCCCCGCACCGAAGCCCGCGGTCACGACGGCGTGCTCGGGGACGGGGTCGAACGACGTCGTGAGCGCCCGGAGAAGGGCCGCGCCCGTCGGCGTCGTGAGTTCCGCTTCGAGATCACCGTCCCGCGTCGGCAGCCCCGCCAGGATCAACGTCGTGGCGGGCGCGGGCACCGGCATCGGTCCGTGGGCGCACCGCACGGTGCCGAAGCCCGTCGTGATGCGACGGCAATACACCGCATCGGGAGAAAGGTGATCCACCGCGACGGCGGTCCCGCAGATATCCACGAGCGCGTCGATCGCTCCGACCTCGTGAAAATGGACCCGATCGGGTGTCGTGCCGTGCACCGTCGCTTCGGCCACCGCGAGCACGGAGATGGCGCGGGTCGCGATCGACTTCGCACGCGCCGAAAGCCCCGACGCCACCACGATCGACGTCATGTCGAGCGGGGTCATCCCGTGAGTATGGAGATGATGATCGCCGTGACCATGGTCGTGAGCGTGACCGTGGTGGGAATGGTCGTGCCCGTGGTCGTGGTGATGATGGTCGTGATGATCGTGCCCGTGGCCATGGTCGTGAGCGTGACCATGTCCGCCGCCGTGCGCATGCGGATGGGCATGCCCGTGACCGTCACCGAGCGTTTCTTCGCCCCCGCCGAGCGCATCGAGTCGGACGCGCACCTTGGTCGCCGCGATCGTTCCACGTCGCACCGATTCCGCGTCGAGGCGCCAACCGCGCACTCCCAACGTCCGCAACGACGACGCGATGTGCTCGAGAGGAACCCCGAGCGCCACCATCGCGCCGAGCAGCATGTCGCCGGAAGCGCCGTGGAACGGATCGAGGATGAGAAGGCGCGCCATCGCTATTCGGGCGTCCCGAGCATCGGGACCAAAAGCGCCTTCTTTTCCGCGAGCAACGCCGGGGTCGACGCCTCGAGATTGAGCCGAAGCAACGGTTCGGTGTTGCTCTTTCGAACGTTGAACCACCAGTCCGTGTAACGAACGGTGATGCCGTCCAAGTCGTCGGACTCTCCATCCGCGAATCGGGCTCGCAGAGCCGCGATCACCGCATCCTTGTCTTCGGCGTGGAAGTTGATTTCACCGGTCGATGCGTATCGACGCGTCGGACGGACGAGTTCGGAAAGCGTGCCGCCGCTGCGCGACAGGATTCCGAGCATGAGCGCCATCGCGATCTCGCCGGAATCCGAATACCAGTGATCACGGAAATAGAAGTGCCCGGACAACTCGCCGCCCAAGATCGACGATTCGCGTCGCATCGTCGCCTTGATGAAGGAATGTCCGACGCGCTCGCGAACGGGGCGACCGCCCGCCTCCGTGACCAGTTCGGGGATCGCGCGGCTCGAACGCAGGTCGTAGACGACCGACGCGCCGGGATTCTTCGCGAGAAGTTCACGCGCGAAAATCGCGGTGACCGCGTCGGAGGGAACCGCCTCGCCGCGTTCGTCCACGAACACGCAACGGTCCGCGTCGCCGTCGAACGCGATGCCGAGGTCGGCCCCACGCTCGCGCACGCGATTCACGAGGTCACGGATGTTCTCGGCCTTGACGGGATTCGCCTCGTGATTCGGGAATGAACCGTCGAGTTCGAAGAAGAGCCGCTCGGCGTCGATCCCCCATGCGTCGAGGATCGCGGGAGCGGTGTGACCTCCCATGCCGTTCCCGGCGTCGATCACGATCTTGAGAGGCCGCTCGGGCCGTCCGAACGCCGCGACGTGCCGGGCGAATCCGGCGAGCAAATCTCGAGTCTCGATCGCGGCGCGCGGCCCGTCCGGGACCGTGAGACCACCCGCGATGAGCGCTTCCATGTCCTTGATCCCCGTCGCGGAAGACATGGGGACGCAACCCTTGCGGCAGAACTTGAAGCCGATCCATTCGGCCGGGTTGTGGGAGGCGGTCACTTGGGCGCCGCCGTCCACTCCGAGGGAACCGATCGCGTAGTACGTCATCGGAGTCGACGCGAGACCGATGTCCACCACCGTGGCCCCGCTCGCGGCGGCCCCGTCGATGAACGCTCGGGCGATGGACGGCGCGCTGTCGCGCATGTCGCGTCCGACGGCGAGGCTCTTCGCCCCCGTCACCTTCACGAAGGCGGCACCGATACGAGCGGCGAGCCCCTCGTCGAGTTCCTTGCGATAGATGCCGCGGACGTCGTAGGCCTTGAAGATGCTCATGTTGGAAACAGTTCGCTGAGGGCGTCCACCACGCGATCCACGTCGGCGTCGACGAGATCGCGATGGGTCACGAATCGTAGCCTCCCCGGGCCGAATCCGAGAACGCGGATCCCCCGTCGATCGAGTTCCGAAACCACGTCGTCGGGTTCCCGCCCTTCGAGCGTGAGGATCACCATATTGGTTTCCGGCTCGGTCGCTTTCAGCCCCCGCAGCCTCCGTACCCCCTCGAACAGGCGTCGGGCACGCGCATGGTCGACGGCGAGCGCGGAGGGTCCGTCGCGCAACGCCATCAATCCAGCGGCGGCGAGGATGCCGGTCTGCCGCATTCCGCCGCCCATGCGTTTCCGTAGTCGCCGAGCGTGACGAATCGCCTCCCGGCTCGAAGCGAGCAACGTCCCCGCCGGGGCCCCGAGTCCCTTCGAAAGGCAGAGCGTCACGGAGTCGGCCGAGGCGGCGAGCCGATCGCACGGGATCCCCGACGCCACGGACGCGTTCATGAGTCGAGCACCGTCGAGATGCACCTTGAGTCCGCGTCGCGCGGCGAACGCGCCGACGGCGTCGATGTGCGCGAGAGGCAACACGGCGCCGCCTTCCCAGTTGTGCGTGTTTTCCAACACCACGAGCGACGTCCGCGGATACGCCTCGAACGTCGGGCGTACTTCCCGCTCGTAAAGTTCGATCGGCACCACGCCGCCGGGTCCCGGCAACGTCCGAACCTGGACGCCGTTCACCGCCGCCAACGCTCCGGTTTCGAATCGGTAGACGTGGCAACCCTCGTGGAGAAGCACCTCGTCGCCGTGGCGCGTCCACAGGCCGACCGCCACCTGATTGGCCATGGTGCCCGACGGCAAAAACAGGGCGGCTTCTTTCCCGAGGATCCGCGCCCCTTCGTCTTCGAGAGCGCGGACCGTCGGATCCTCGCCGAACACGTCGTCACCGACCTCGGCACGCGCCATCGCCTCGCGCATCGCGGGGCCTGGCACCGTCACGGTGTCGCTGCGAAAATCGGCGAACGTCATCGGCCCGTGCGTCATTCCGAAACGGCGGCCGCGACGCGCCGCAACGCTTCGTCGATGTTCTCCATCGAATTCGCGTACGAGAACCTCAGGTGGCCCTCGCCGTACTTCCCGAACGCGGTGCCGCCGAGGGCGGCGACTCCGTGGTTGTCGAGAAGGTGCCGTCCGAATTCCGCCGACGTCTTCCCCGTCTTCGTGATGTTCGGGAACACGTAGAACGCCCCCTTCGGGCTGCGGCACGAAATGCCGGGAATCGCGTTCAATCCCGCCACGATGCGGTCGCGACGCGCACGGAACGTCTTCGCCATCGCTTCGACCGAATCCTGCGGACCGCGGAGCGCTTCGATACCCGCCATTTGGGTGAACGACGCGGTGCAGGACGCGCTGTTGACTTGAAGCTTCGTCATGCGCGCGACGAGATCCTTCGGACCGACGCCGTAGCCGAGCCGCCATCCCGTCATCGCGTAGGCCTTCGAGAAGCCGTCGAGAATGACGGTGCGCTCGCGCATCCCTTCGCACTGCGTGATCGAGAAGAGCGGCCCGCCCTCGTAGATGAGACGGCCGTAGATTTCATCCGACAGGATCATGAACGTGTGATTGCGGGCGATTTCCGCGATCCCTTCGATCAGCGCGCGGTCGAGCACGCCGCCGGTCGGATTGCTCGGAGTGTTCAGGATCACGAGCTTCGTCTTCGGAGTCACGAGGCGACGGAACGACTCGATGTCGAAGGAGAAGTCGTTCTCTTCGAGGATCGGGCACGGGACGGCGGTACCGCCGCAGAAGTTGATCATCGATTCGTAGATCGGGAATCCCGGATTCGGATAGATGACCTCGTCGCCCGGGCCGATCATCGCGAGGATCATGTAG